>CAYVGD010000414.1:0-2167 GCA_964450095.1 uncultured Polaromonas sp. | reverse complement strand
ATGAAGTCGGCGGCCTGAACGCAGGCCGCGCCGTCCTGATTTTCCTTCCTCATCCCGGGACTGCAGCGTCAGGCCGCCAGGGCCACTGACCGCAGTCCCACCTTCTGGAGTTCAGTCATGGGTGCATCTGATTTCACCAAGCTGCCGCACATCGGCGCCTCGCTGCAGCGCAAGGAGGACTACCGCTACCTCACTGGCGGCGGCCAGTACACCGACGACATCGCGCTGGCGGCACAGAGCCATGCGGTGTTCGTGCGCTCACCGCATGCCCATGCGCGGATCACGTCCATCGATGTCTCGGCCGCCCAGGCCGCACCGGGCGTGCTGGCCGTCTTCACCGGCGAGGACGTGGCGGCCGACAAGATCGGCGGCCTGCCTTGCGGCTGGCTGATCAACTCCGTCGACGGCACGCCCATGAAGGAGCCGCCGCACCCCATCCTCGCCCAGGGCAAGGTGCGCTACGTGGGCGACCACGTGGCCATGGTGGTGGCCGAGACCGCCGAGCAGGCCAAGAACGCGGCCGAGCTCGTGCTGGTCGAGTACGAGGTGCTCAGCGCCGTGGTGAAGGTGACCGATGCGGCCCGGGGCGAGGCACTGCACGAGGTCGCGCCCGACAACCGCTGCTACCAGTGGGCGCTGGGCGACAAGGCCCAGGTGGACGCCGCCTTCGCCCAGGCCGCGCACGTCACGCAGATCGATTTGGTGAACAACCGCCTGGTGCCCAACGCCATGGAGCCACGCGCTGCCATCGGCAGCTACAACCGCGCCAACGACGAGTACGTGCTCTACGTCTCCAACCAGAACCCGCACGTCGAGCGCCTTCTGCTCACCGCATTCGTGATGGGCCTGCCCGAGCACAAGGTGCGCGTGATCGCGCCCGACGTGGGCGGCGGCTTCGGCTCCAAGATCTACCTCTACGCTGAAGACGTGTGCCTGACCTGGGCGTCCAAGAAGCTCAACCGCAACATCAAGTGGACGGCCGACCGCAGCGAGGCCTTCCTGAGCGATGCCCACGGCCGCGACCACGTCACGCACGCCGAACTGGCCATGGACAAGGATGGCAAGTTCCTGGCCCTGCGTGTGAAGACCGACGCCAACATGGGCGCCTACCTCTCCACCTTCGCCCCCGCCATTCCCACCATCCTGTACGCGACGCTTCTGGCCGGCCAGTACGCCACGCCGCAGATCCACGTGGAGGTGGACGCCTGGTTCACCAACACCGCGCCAGTGGACGCCTACCGCGGCGCCGGCCGGCCGGAGGCCACCTACCTGGTCGAGCGCATCGTCACCCGTGCAGCCTGGGAGATGGGCCTCTCGCAGGACGAGATCCGCCGCCGCAACATGATCACGCAGTTTCCCTACCAGACCCCCGTGGCGCTGCAGTACGACGTGGGCAACTTCACCGGCCTGCTCGAGCGCGGCAACGAACTGGCCGACATCGCAGGCTTCGAGGCGCGCAAGACCGCCTCGGCGGCGCAGGGCCTTCTGCGCGGCATCGGCTACTCCTGCTACATCGAGGCCTGCGGCCTGGCGCCCAGCAACATCGCCGGCGCCCTGGGTGCGCGGGCAGGCCTCTTTGAATGCGGTGAAGTGCGCGTGCATCCCACCGGCAGCGTGACCGTCTTCACCGGCTCCCACAGCCACGGGCAGGGCCACGAGACCACCTTCGCACAGGTGGTCGCGGCGCGGCTGGGCATCTCGCCCGACCAGGTGGACGTGGTGCACGGCGACACCGGTCGCGTGCCTTTCGGCATGGGCACCTACGGCTCGCGCTCGCTCTCGGTGGGCGGCACGGCCATCATGAAGGCGCTGGACAAGATCGAGGCCAAGGCCAAGAAGATCGCCGCCCACCTGCTGGAAGCCAGCGACGCCGACATCGACTTCGTGGGCGGTGAGTTCGTGGTGCGCGGCACCGACAAGAAAGTGCCCTTCGGCCAGGTGGCGCTCACCGCTTATGTGCCGCACAACTACCCGCTGGACAAGCTGGAGCCAGGCCTGAACGAAACGGCGTTCTACGATCCGACCAACTTCACCTACCCGGCAGGGACCTACATCTGCGAGGTCGAGGTCGACCCGCAGACCGGCGTGGTGCGCGTGGACCGCTTCACCGCCGTGGACGACTTCGGCAACATCATCAACCCCATGATCGTCGAAGGCCAGGTGCACG
>CAYVGD010000413.1:0-2171 GCA_964450095.1 uncultured Polaromonas sp. | reverse complement strand
CCCCTGGCGGCAGGGCTATTGGGCGGGGTTGCGCAGGGTTGTGCGGGGCTTGCTTTCGCCTCTTCAGACCACGGCGCCGGCGTTGGGGTCCTTGGGGTCGCTGTCGTCCTTCTTGGGGCCGCCCTTGATCAGGTCTTCGCGCTGGATGCCCAGCCACATCGCAATGGCGGCTGCCACGAACACCGAGGAGTAGATGCCGAAGCAGATGCCGATGGTCAGCGCCATGGCGAAGTAGTGCAGCGTCGCGCCACCGAACAGCAGCATGGACAGCACCATCACCTGCGTGGAGCCGTGCGTGATGATGGTGCGGCTGATGGTGGAGGTGATGGCGTTGTCGATGATCTCCTCCGTGTTCATCTTGCGGTGGCGGCGGAAGTTCTCGCGGATGCGGTCAAAGATCACCACCGACTCGTTCACCGAATAGCCCAGCACCGCCAGCACCGCCGCCAGCACCGCCAGCGAGAATTCCCACTGGAAGAAGGCGAAAAAGCCCAGGATGATGATCACGTCGTGCAGGTTGGCGATGATGGCCGCCACCGCAAACTTCCATTCGAAGCGCAGCGCCAGGTAGATCATGATGCCCACCACCACGAAGGCCAGCGCTTTCAGGCCGTCGGTGGCGAGTTCCTCCCCGACCTGCGGCCCCACGAACTCGGTTCGCCTGAGCACCACGCCCGCGTCGTCGGCTTTGAGCGCCGTCATCACGCGCTCGCTCTGCTGGGCGCTGCTCACGCCTTTTTGCGCCGGCAGGCGGATCATCACGTCGCGCGCGGTGCCGAAGTTCTGCACCTGCACCTCGGCAAAGCCCAGGCCGGCCACGGTGCCCCGCACCTTTTCCAGGTTGGCGGGCTGGCTGTAGCTCACTTCCATGAGGGTGCCGCCGGTGAATTCCACCGACAGGTGCAGCCCCCGCGAGAACAGGAAGAACACGGCCAGCGCGAAGGTGATGAGCGAGATGGCGTTGAACACCCGCGCATGCCGCATGAACGGGATGTCGCGGCGGATCTTGAAGAATTCCATGCTGTGCTTTCCTTTCCCGTTCAGCGGGCGTCAGGGCTCTGGCCGCCCGGGCGCCAGACGGTGCCGATGGAGACCGACTTGAGTTTTTTCTGCCGGCCGTACCAGAGGTTGACCAGGGCGCGTGAGAAGAACACGGCCGAGAACATGCTGGTGAGGATGCCCAGGCAGTGCACCACGGCAAAGCCCCGCACCGGCCCGGAGCCGAAGGCCAGCAGCGCCAGGCCCGCGATCAGGGTGGTGATGTTGGAGTCCAGGATGGTGGCCCAGGCGCGGTCATAGCCGGCGTGGATCGCCGCCTGCGGCGAGACGCCGCTGCGCAGTTCCTCGCGCACGCGTTCGTTGATCAGCACGTTGGAGTCGATCGCCATGCCCAGGGCCAGCGCCATGGCGGCCATGCCCGGCAGGGTGAGCGTGGCCTGCAGCATGGACAGCACCGCCACCAGCAGCAGCAGGTTGACCGCCAGCGCCAGGCCCGAGATCAGGCCGAAGAGCATGTAGTAGATGCCCATGAAGGCGATGATGGCCACGAACCCCCAGGTGACGCTGTTGAAGCCCTTGGCGATGTTCTCGGCGCCCAGGCTCGGGCCGATGGTGCGCTCCTCGATGATCTCCATGGGCGCGGCCAGCGAGCCGGCGCGCAGCAGCAGCGCCAGGTCGTTGGCCTCCACCGTGGTCATGGAGCCCGAGATCTGGAAGCGGTTGCCCAACTCGCCCTGGATGACCGGGGCCGTGAGCACCTCGCCCTTGCCCTTCTCGAAGAGCACGATGGCCATGCGTTTTTTCAGGTTCTCGCGGCTGACGTCGCGCATGATGCGGCCGCCCTTGGCGTCGACCGTCAGGTCCACCTTGGGTTGCTGGGACTGCGAATCGAAGCCTGGCTGCGCATCGGTCAGGCTGTCGCCGGTGAGCACCACCTGCTTTTTCAGGATGACGGGCCGGCCGTCGCGCTCGAGGAATTTCTCCGAGCCGAAGGGCACCAGGCCGCCGCTGAGTTCGGCGGCGCGCGCCTCGGCGCTTTCGTCGACCAGGCGCATCTCCAGCGTGGCGGTGCGGCCCAGGATGTCCTTGGCCTTGGCCGTGTCCTGCACGCCAGGCAGCTGCACCACGATGCGGTCCAGGCCCTGCTGCTGGATCACTGGCTCGGCCACGCC
>CAYVGD010000412.1:0-2176 GCA_964450095.1 uncultured Polaromonas sp. | reverse complement strand
GAGCGCGGCCACGCGCTGCTCGAGCACCGCGCAGGTCGGGTTGCTGATGCGCGAGTACACATGGCCGGCGCGCTCGAGGTTGAAAAGGCTGGCGGCGTGTTCGCTGGACTCGAACACGAACGAGGTGCTGAGGTGAATGGGCACGGCACGCGCGCCTGTGGCCGGGTCGGGGGCCGCCCCGGCGTGCAGCGCCAGGGTGTCGAAGCCGGGGTCTGAGTGGCCGGGCATGGGTCTCCTTCTTGTTCTGTGGCGTGCGGGGACGCTGCCGCAGGGCCCGCGCCCGCGCTTTCGAGCGCTCAGATTGTGGGCTATATTGAGCGTCCTACCTGTCAGGTGCGCCTGGGGAAAGCCCGGGCCTCTGAGACCGGTGGGCCGGCGGGAGCGCAAGCACAACAGGGCGGCCCGCGGGCCTGCGGAGCGCCCAAAAAATCAAGGAGGAGCGGCCATGAAGGTTTCAGACATCCTGCGGGTGAAGGGCAACACGCTCTACACCGTCAGCCCCGATCAGCCCCTGGCCCAGGCGGCCGAGGTCATGGCCGAGCGCGACATCGGCTCGCTGGTGGTCATGGAGCATGGCGACCTCGTGGGCATGCTCACCTTCCGCGAGCTCATCACCTGCATCGTCAAGAACGGCGGCAGCCTGGGCAACACGCTGGTGCGCACGGCCATGGACGACCACCCGCTGACTTGCACCACCGAGACCGAGCTCGACGAGGTGCGCCGCATGATGCTGGACCGCCATGCCCGCTACATGCCGGTGATCAACCAGCGCAACCTCATGGGCGTGATCAGCTTCTACGACGTGGCCAAGGCCGTGGTGGACAGCCAGAACTTCGAGAACAAGATGCTCAAGGCCTACATCCGGGACTGGCCGTCGTCCACCGACGACGAGGCCGACGTCAAGCTCGGCTGACAGCGGCTGCCGCCGCCGCGCTCGGGGATAATCCGGCGCATGAGCGGCAACACCTTCGGACACCTTTTCGCGGTCACCAACTTCGGCGAATCGCACGGCCCGGCCATCGGCTGCGTGATCGACGGCTGCCCGCCGGGGCTTGCGCTGGCCGAGTCCGACATGCAGCGCGACCTCGACCGGCGCCGCCCCGGCACCAGCCGCCACGTCACCCAGCGCAACGAACCCGACGCCGTGGAGATCCTCTCGGGCGTGTACGAGGGCCGCACCACGGGCACGCCCATCGCCCTGCTGATCCGCAATACCGACCAGCGCAGCAAGGACTACGGCAACATCCTGGACACCTTCCGTCCGGGACACGCCGACTACACCTACACCCACAAGTACGGCCTGCGCGACCCGCGCGGCGGCGGCCGCTCCTCGGCCCGCCTGACCGCGCCCATGGTCGCCGCCGGTGCCGTGGCCAAGAAGTGGCTGCGTGAGCAGCACGGCATCGAATTTCGGGGCTGCATGACGCAACTGGGCGACATGGCCATTGCGTTCGAGGACTGGTCGCACGTGGACCACAACCCCTTCTTCGCCCCGGTCGCCGACGTGGCCGCGCTGGAGGCCTACATGGACGCGCTGCGCAAGTCGGGCGACTCCTGCGGCGCGCGGCTGCGCGTGGTGGCCACGGGCATGCCGGTGGGCCTGGGCCAGCCGCTGTTTGACAAGCTCGATGCCGACATTGCCTACGCGATGATGGGCATCAACGCCGTCAAGGGCGTGGAGATCGGCGCGGGCTTTGCCAGCGTCGCGCAGCGCGGCACCGTGCATGGCGACGCCATGACGGCGCAGGGCTTTGGCTCCAACAACGCCGGCGGCGTGCTGGGCGGCATCAGCACCGGCCAGGACCTGGAGGTGAGCATCGCCATCAAGCCGACCAGCTCCATCCTCAGCCCACGAGAGTCCATCGACCGCCACGGCCAGCCGGTGGAGGTGGTCACCAAGGGCCGCCACGACCCCTGCGTGGGCATCCGCGCTACGCCGATCGCCGAGGCCATGCTGGCCCTGGTGGTCATGGAACACGTGCTGCGCCACCGCGCGCAGTGTGGCGACGTGCGCTCCGAGGTGCCGCGCATTCCCGCCTCGGCGCCCGCGGCCCGCTGAACGGTCGCCCCCGCTGATGGCTTCTGCCCGGCAGCTGGCGCCGTTTGCGGCCCTGTCCGCGAGCTATTTCGCGCACATCGGCTTCTTCAACCCCTACCTGCCGCTGTGGCTCAAGGA
>CAYVGD010000411.1:0-2192 GCA_964450095.1 uncultured Polaromonas sp. | reverse complement strand
TGCAGTAGCGGAAATCCACATCGCACGAGATGAAATGAGTTTCGAAGGAACCCTAACGCACTTCGCCGCAGCTGAAGGCCACCGGGCACTCGGCGTCCAGCAGGGCGTCCAGCAAGTTGGCGCCGGCAGGCACCTGGATGCGCTTTCCAGATTTGCGCATCTCCACCGTGTAGTTGCCACCTTCAGGTTCCGGCGCCGTGGCGGCGGCCTTGAACCTCTCGAGGTGCGCGTTCGGCAGGCCGAGCCTGGCGCAGGCGGCTTCATAGGCGTTCAGCAAAGGCGCGGGGCCGCAGGCATACAGGTGCGTGCTCGCTGGCGTGCCCGCCAGCAGCGTCTCCAGCGAGGGGGGCCCGCCTTGCACATCGTCCCAGTGCCAGTGAACGCTGAGCCGGGGGTGCGCGGCCACGATGTCGGCCAGCTCCTGCACATAGGCCGCCTCCCGGCGGCTTCGCGCGCAGTAGATCAGGTGGGCTGCGCTGCCCAGTTGCGCCAGCCGCTCCAGCATCGCAAAGATCGGGGTGATGCCGATGCCGCCTGCAATCAGCACGGTCGCAGGCGCGTCCTCGTTCAGCGGGAAGTGGTTGCGCGGGGCACTGACCGGGATCACCTGACCCACCCGCAGTTGCTCGTGCACATGGCGCGAACCCCCCCGGCTCTTCGGGTCCTGGAGCACGGCGATGGTGTAGCTGCCCGCCTGCTGCGGGTGCACCAGCGAATAGCTGCGCACCCCCACAGGCCCGAGATGAAGGTCGATGTGCGCGCCCGGCTGCGCGGGCGGGAAGGGCCGGGAGGCGTCCGAAGGCTTGAGCACGAGGCTGACGATGCCCGGCGCCTCCAGGCGCATTTGATGGATGACGGCGGGCAGGGTGGCGTCGGGCATGGGGAGGCAGGCTGGGGCTGGCATCGCCAACCGCTCACATGACGTGCAGTCCACCGTCCACCATCAGCGTGGTGCCGGTGATGAACGAGGCCTCGCTGCTGGCGAGCCAGAGGATGGGGTGGGCGATTTCATCGGGGCTCGCCCAGCGACCCAGCAGGGACGTGTCCTTGCGTTCGGTTCGCAGCTGCTCCAGTGACTTGCCCGCCTTCTGCGCCCGTTCCACGTGGAAGTCGGTCAGTGTCGAGCCCGGGCAGACCGCGTTGACGCGCACCCCGTGGGATGCCTCCTCGAAAGCCAGCGTCCGTGTGTAGGCCAGCTGTGCCGCCTTGGTGGCGTCGTAGAGCGCCATGCCCTTTCGGCCCGTCACCGCGTAGCACGAGGAGACGTTCACGACACTGCCGCGGCCGCTGCGCCGCAGGTGGGGCAGCGCGGCCTGGCAGTAGTTGGACATGCCCACCAGGTTCACGCTGACCACGGCCTGCCACTCGGCGGGCGTCACTGTGGCCGCCGCGCTGTAGTTGCGCATGGCCGCGTTGTTGACCAGGGCATCGAGGCCGCCCAGCTGGCCCACGGTCTCTTCGACCGCCGCCTGGGCGGCGGCTGTGTCCGAGACGTCCGCCCTGAAGGCCGCTGCCCGCACCTGGGGAAGGGCCGCGCGCAGGGCGTCCAGGGTGGTCTGCAGGCCCTCCTGGTTGGCATCGACCAGCATCACGGCCGCCCCTTCGCGGGCCAGGCACCTGGCCGTGGCGGCACCGATGCCGCCGGCGGCGCCGGTGACCAGGGCCACGCGTCCTTCCATGCGCAAAGACGCCATGCTCACTCTGCCTTGGTGCCGGTGGCCTTGATCACGACGCCCCAGCGCCCGATCTCGGTGCCGATCCACTCGCTGAACTGTCGGGGGCTGCTGGCCACGATCTCGAATTCCATCTCCAGCAGGCGCTTGCGGATATCGGGCAGGTTGAGAATCTTCACGATCTCCCGGTTGTAGCGGTCGATGATGGGCGCGGGCGTGCCCCCCGGTGCGAGGAAGCCGATCCACGAGGTCGCCTCGAAGTTCCGGTAGGTTTCGCTCAGCGTCGGAATGTCGGGGGTGCTGGCAAAGCGTTTGGTCCCGGTCGATGCCAGGAGCCGCAGGCGCCCCTCTTTGACGAACTGCTGCACATTGCCGGGCACCAGGAAGGCGGCCTGGATGTTGCCCGCGATCAGGTCGGTCACCGCAGGGCCAGCGCCCCGGTACGGGATGTGGGTCATGAAGAAGCCGCCCGCCGCCTTGAACATCTCCATGGTCAGGTGCGAGGCGCTGCCCAGGGCC
>CAYVGD010000410.1:0-2202 GCA_964450095.1 uncultured Polaromonas sp. | reverse complement strand
TGTCACCTGAAAAGTAGTATTTTTTTCCCAAGCTATTCCTCAACCGCCACCGGAGCCCACCCCGCCACCGCCCACCACCCTCCACATCACGCTGGTGCACTCGGCGCAGGGCTTGCTGGCCTACACCACCATGGCCCAACCGCAGCGCGGTGCACCCTGCTCCGCCGTCGAGTCGGCCGCGCTGGGCATGCTCAACCTGGCCCGGGGCAGCGGCCTGCAGGTGGTGTACGGCTACAACCCGGCCTTCGAGCTGCTCAAGGATCTGAGCGACCCGGAGGCACTGGGCTGGCAGTCCACCCCCGAGATCCGCCAGCGCGCCGTGGCCGTGCGGAGTGGTCAGGAATGAGCGCCCTGCTGTTGCTGGCCAGCACCTTCGGCCTGGTGTTCGCGCTGGGCCTGCAGAGCCAGCTGGTGAACAACGGGCACTACTTGGGCGCCTTCCTCAACAGCGCGGCCATAGGTGCCTGCAACCTGGTGCTGTTCAAGCTGGCGCCCGACGCCAGCGGGCTGGAGATCGCGGGCTACATGGCCGGTGGTCCGTTCGGCATCGTTGCGGCCATGTGTGTCTACCGCTCGGGCTGGGCCCGGCGTGCCGGGAGGGCCAGCACATGAAGGCCTACAACCCCCGCGCCGACTCGCTGCCCGCGCGTGTGCTGGCCTACTTCGCGAGCAACCCGGACGAGGAGCTGACCCGCGCCGACATCTCCCGCAAGTTCGACTGCAACGTGTCCAGTGTGCAGGCCTCGCTCAAGACCGCGGTCGAAGCCGGCGCGCTCATCTGGACCCAGAGCGATGACCTGGAATGGGTGTACCGCGCCGGCCCCAACGCCGTGGCCAATCCCTTCCGCGCGCTGGCCCCTGCAGCCCTGGCCGGGGCCCCTGCCGCTCCGGTGGCCACCGTCATTGCCACGCTGCCGGTCGATGACAACGTGCCTGTCAACAAGCCCAAGCCCAGCCAGGCCGAGCACTGGGCCCCGCTGTTCGACAAGCTGGCCAAGCCCGGCCAGTCCATCGCCGTGCCCACCGAGTGGCGCCGCGCGCTCAGCCGCGAAGCCACCCGCCGCAACCGCCTGGTGAAAGACCAGGCCGCTCCCGCCCCGACCTTCAAGGTCGGCCCCGATCACGACCGCCCGGCAGCGCGCATCTGGCGCCTGACGTAACCCACAGAGGCCCCCATGAACATGCTGATCAACATCTCGCCGAAACTGATCGCGCCGAGCCTGACCAACCCGCGCAAGACCTTCGACGCCACCAAGCTGGCCGAGCTGGCCGAGAGCATCCGCACCAGCGGCCTGCACTCGCCGGTGCTGCTGCGCCCCCTGCCGCCATCCCGGCTGGAAGACACCTTCCGCAACCGGGGCGACCACAACCCCCTGCCCACCTACGAGCTGGTCACCGGCGAGCGGCGCCTGCGCGCCAGCCTGCAGGCCGGCATGGCCGAGATCCCCGCGCTGGTGCGCGAGCTGACCGATCCCGAGGTGATCGAGATCCAGGTCATCGAGAACCTGCAGCGCGACGACCTCACTGCCCTGGAAGAGGCCGAAGGGTACGAGCACCTGATGAAGGCCAACAGCCTCAGCGCCGACGAGGTGGCCGAGCGCATCGGTAAGAGCCGCAGCTACGTGTACAGCCGACTGAAGCTGCTGGACCTCTGCACCGAAGCCCGGGACGCGGTGCGGGCCGGCCAGCTCGACGCCAGCAAGGCCCTGCTGCTGGCCCGGGTGCCCACCCACAAGCTGCAGCTGCGCGGCCTGAAGGAGTTCGTGCACCAGGACCACCAGGGCGACACCATGAGCGCCCGCGCGGCCGCCAGCTGGCTGCGCAACAACCTCATGCTGCGGCTGGAGACGGCCGTGTTCGACATCAAGGACGCCAAGCTGCTGCCCGAAGCCGGCGCCTGCGCCCAGTGCCCCAAGCGCACCGGCGCCAACCCCGAACTGTTCTCCGACGTGGACAGTGCGGACGTGTGCACAGACACCACCTGCTTCCACGACAAGGTCGAAGCCCACACCCAGCAGATCATCGAGAAGGCCAAGAGGCGCGGCCAGACGGTGATCGACGGCGAGGAAGCCAAAGAGATCAAGCCTTATCCGGCGATCAACTACCTGAAGGGCTACAAGCGGCTCGACGAGACCATCACCAGCGACGCCGAGAACCCCACCACCCTGCGGCAGCAGCTCAAGGCCGACGAGATCAAGAAGC
>CAYVGD010000409.1:0-2207 GCA_964450095.1 uncultured Polaromonas sp. | reverse complement strand
CTCGATCACGGCCCGGGGCGTCTTGGAGGGCGCGGCCAGCGCGTTCCAGCTGGCGGCGCTGAAGTTGGCGACGCCCGCCTCCTTGGCGGTGGGCACGCCCGGCAGCACGGCGGCGCGCTTGTCGCCGGTCACGGCCAGGGCGCGCACCGGGCCGGCATTGATCTGCGCCATCATGGGGCCCAGGATCTCCACGGCCGCATCGACCTGGCCGCCGCGCAGCGCGTTGATGACGGCGGGCGTGCCATTGAAGGGCACCACCTGCGCATCCACGCTGGCCGAGGTCTGGAACAGCTCGGCCGCCAGGTTCTGGGTGCTGCCGATGTTGATGGTGCCGATGTTGAGCTTGCCCGGGTTGGCCTTGGCATGGGCCAGCAGCTCGCCCAAGGTCTTGAAGGGCGAGCTGGCCGGCACCACGATGGCGATGTCGAAGGTACCCAGGGTGGAGATGGGGGTGAAGTCCTTCACCGGATCGAAGGGCAGCGACTTGAACAGACCTGCGCTCACGGCCGTGCCGTTGGACATGAGCAGCAGCGTGTGGCCGTCGGGCTCGGCCTTGGCGACGGTTTCGCCCGCCACCACGCCGCCGGCACCCGGCTTGTTCTCGATGACCACGGCCTGGCCCAGGCCCTCGGCCATCTTGGCGGCCACGGTGCGTGCGGTCAGGTCGGCCACGCCACCGGCCCCGAAGGGCACCACGATGCGGATGGGCTTGGCCGGAAAGTTCGGTGCCTGCGCGGCGCAAACCAGGGGAAAGGCCAGCGCCAGGCCCAGGGCCAGGCGGGAGAGATGTCTGCGGTTCATGCGTTCAGGGTCCATAGGACGGTGTGTGCGGCGGCCTGGCACACCGTGCGCCAGGCCCCGTCAGTCTGCCACTGTGGCCCGGCACGCGTGCGCGCGCAAGTCGGGTGGTGGACTCACTGCTATAACAAAAGCGAATAACTCTGCCTGGGTGCCTGGGTGCCTGGGTGCCTGGGTGCCTGGGTGCCGAGAGGCGGGTGCAGCGGCCGGGCGCCGAAGGATCAGCGCACGCGCAGCGGGCACCCGCCAGCGGTTGGCGGGTGACGGTTGCCCGGTGGCGAGCAGCGCAGGATCGGCGCAAGGGCGGCGAGGGCGCGGGCCATCGGCAGGCCACCGACACGCATAGGCGGCGAAAGAGCAGCGAGAAAGCGGCACGCAAGGCCACGCTGCGGCGCTTCAGGCCAGGGGCAGGTCTTCCACTTGCACCGGCACGCGCGCGGCCAGGGCGCACATGAGCTCATAGCCCACGGTGCCAGCGGCCTGGGCCACCTCGTCGATGGGCAGGTGCTCGCCGCCGGACGCGCGGCCCCAGAGCGTGACGCCGCTGCCCACACGCGCCTCGGGCACGGGCGTGAGGTCCACGGTGACCATGTCCATGCTCACGCGGCCGACCAGGCGGGTGCGGCGCCCCTCCACCAGCACGGGGGTGCCGGTGCCGCAGTGGCGCGGGTAGCCGTCGGCATAGCCGCAGGCCACGATGCCGATGCGCATGCGCTGCTCGGCCGTGAAGGTGGAGCCGTAGCCCACGGTGTCGCCGGGCTCGAGTTCCTGCACGCCAATGAGCCGCGAGGCCAGCGTCATGGCCGGCTGCAGCTGCCAGTGGCCTGCGCTGTGCTCGGGCATGTCGGGGGCGCTGCCGTACAGGGCGATGCCGGGGCGCACCCAGTCCGAGCGCCGGGCCAGGGCGGGAGCGTGCCGCAGCACGGCGGCGCTGTTGGAGAGCGAGCGCTCGCCGGGCAGGTCCGCGGTGGCGGCCTCGAACACCTGCACCTGCGCGGCGATGCCCTTGGGGCCGTCGGCGTCGCTGAAGTGCGTCATGAGCGAGATCTCGTCCACCTGCGGCAGCGCATTCAGCCGCGCCCAGGCCGAGCGAAAGCGCTCCGGCTTGAAGCCCAGCCGGTTCATGCCCGAATTCATCTTGAGGAAGATGCGGTGCGGCACCTGGGTCTTGTGCGCGGCCAGCATGTCGACCTGCTCTTCGCAGTGCACCACGTGCCACAGCGCCAGGCGCGAACAGGCCTCGAGGTCGCGCAGCTCAAAGCAGCCTTCAAGCAGCAGGATGGGGCCGCGCCAGTCCAGCGCGCGCAGGCGTTCGGCCTCGGCCAGGTCCAGCAGCGCAAAGCCGTCGGCCCCGCGCAGCGCATCGAACACGCGCTCGATGCCGTGGCCGTAGGCATTGGCCTTGACCG
>CAYVGD010000408.1:0-2248 GCA_964450095.1 uncultured Polaromonas sp. | reverse complement strand
TGATGCCCAGCAGCAGCGTGGCCGGGATGGCCACCGCGTAGAAGAAGGGGTCGGTGATGAGGGGCAGCGTCATGCAGGAAAAACGGACGGGGGCCGCGCCGTGCCACGATGGCCGAGAAAGCCCCGGCCGGTGGCCGGGGCAGAGGCAAGGGTCAGGGGCCCTTTCAGATCACCCGGCAGGCCTGCTCAAAGCCCAGGCGCGGGTTGCGTGCAAAAAGCTGGGCCGGGTCGAGGTGGCCCAGGTTGAGCAGGAAGTTGGCTTGCCAGCGCCCGTCTGGGAAGAACTCGGCATTGACCTTGGCCAGGTCCACGCCGCTCATGGGCCCGCAATCCAGGCCCAGCGCCCGGGCCGCGACGATAAAGTAGGCGCCGCTGAGCGTACCGTTGCGCGTGGCGGTGCCGGAGGCCAGGGCGGTGTTGCCCTCGAACATCTCGCGCGCGCCGGGCTGGTGCCAGACCTCGGGCATGTGCTCGAAAAAGCGCGTGTCGGTGGCTACGATCACGGTCACCGGCGCCGATGCGGTCTTGTCCACGTTGCCGGGCATGAGCGCGGGCATCAGCCTCTGCCGGGCCTCGGCGGTGGTCAGGAACACATAGCGCGCAGGCTGCGTGTTCATGGACGTGGGGCCCATGCAGGCCAGTTCATAAACCTCGCGCAGCAGCTCGGTCGAGACGGGGCGGTCCAGGAAACCGTTGGCGCTGCGGGCTTGGCGAAAAATCTGGTCGAGGCTGGCGTCGGGCAGTCGCATGGGGTGCTTGGCAGAAGTGGAAAACGGCCGAGCTTAGCCGGTCTTGGCCCGTGCGATCGCAGCGATCGCAGCGACCGCCGGGCCGGGGTGCCTCAGACCCGCTCGAGGATCAGCGCGATGCCCTGCCCCACGCCGATGCACATGGTGCACAGCGCATAGCGCCCGCCGGTGGCATGCAGCCGGTTGACCGCCGTGGTGGCCAGGCGCGCGCCCGAGGCGCCCAGCGGATGGCCCAGCGCGATGGCGCCGCCCCAGGCGTTCACGCGCTCGTCGTCGTCCTGAAGCCCCAGCATGCGCAGCACGGCGATGCCCTGCGCGGCAAAGGCCTCGTTCAGCTCGATCACGTCCATCTGTTCGAGCTTCAGGCCCGTGAGCGCCAGCACCTTCTCGGTGGCCGGCGCCGGGCCGATGCCCATGATGCGCGGCGCCACACCGGCCGTGGCCATGCCGACCACGCGGGCCCGGGGGGTCAGGCCGTGCCTGGCGGCTGCGGCCTCGTCGGCCAGCAGCAGCGCGCAGGCGCCGTCGTTCACGCCGCTGGCATTGCCTGCCGTGACGCTGCCGTCGGGCCGCACCACGCCCTTGAGCCGGGCCAGGGCCTCCAGGCTGGTCTCGCGCGGGTGCTCGTCCCTGTCCACCACCAGGGCGTCGCCCTTTTTCTGCGCAATGGTCACGGCCGTGATCTCGCGGGCCAGGTGCCCGGCCTGCTGCGCGGCCACCGCCTTCATCTGGCTGGCCAGCGCCATGCGGTCCTGTGCCTCGCGCTCGATCTTGAAGTCCACGGCCACGTTCTCGGCGGTCTCGGGCATGGAGTCCACGCCGTGCTTTTCCTTCATCAGCTTGTTGACGAAGCGCCAGCCGATGGTGGTGTCGTACACCGCGTTGGCGCGGGAAAAAGCACTTTCGGCCTTGGGCATGACAAAGGGCGCCCGGCTCATGCTCTCCACGCCGCCGGCGATCATGAGGCCCGCCTCGCCGGCCTTGATGGCGCGCGCGGCCGTGCCGACGGCGTCCAGTCCCGAGCCGCACAGGCGGTTGATGGTGGCGCCGGGCAATTCGAGTGGCAAGCCGGCCAGCAGGCTGGACATGCGCGCGACGTTGCGGTTGTCCTCGCCGGCCTGGTTGGCGCAGCCGAAGATCACGTCGCCGATGGCGGCCCAGTCGACGTTCGGGTTGCGGGCCATCAGGGCCCTGAGCGGGATGGCGCCCAGGTCGTCGGCACGGACGGAGGACAGTGCGCCGCCATAGCGGCCGAAGGGGGTGCGGATGGCGTCAACGATGAATGCGTGGCTGGAAGTCATGGGGTTCTTTCGGGTGGGGTTTCAGGCAGCCGGCGCGACCGGCAGGCCCAGGAGTCGTTCGAGTTCTTCGCGGCCCAGGCCCTCGACCGTGTCGATCAGCCTCAGGCCCTGGGGGGTGCATTCGAGGGTGGCCAGGTCGCTGTAGATGCGCTTGACGCAGCCGATGGCCGTGAGCGGGTAGCTGCAGTGCGCCACCAC
>CAYVGD010000407.1:0-2256 GCA_964450095.1 uncultured Polaromonas sp. | reverse complement strand
ACCTCGGGGAAGCTCGCCTGGTAACCCTTGATGCCGTGGCAGCCGATGCACATGGCGTTGATGGCCTCACCGGCCTTGGCGTCGCCCTTGATTTCCTGGGCCAGGGCCGGGACAGCCGTCACCGAGGAGACAGCCAGGACGAAGAGGGTGGAGAGCAACTTGTTCATCATGAGGGCGGCAAAGGTCCGGAAAAACATTGACGAAAATCAACCCGGCATTATATCGACCCGCCCCCCATAATCCTGACAGCGACCCCACGGTAAGGACGTGCATGAAATTCCAAGGTTCTGACAACTACGTGGCCACCGACGACCTGATGCTGGCCGTCAACGCCGCCGCCACCCTGCAAAAGCCGCTGCTGGTCAAGGGCGAGCCCGGCACCGGCAAGACCATGCTGGCCGAAGAGGTGTCCCGCGCCCTGGGCATGCCGTTACTGCAGTGGCACATCAAGTCCACCACCAAGGCGCAGCAGGGGCTGTATGAGTACGACGCCGTCTCGCGCCTGCGCGACTCGCAGCTGGGCGACGAAAAAGTCCGCGACATCCACAACTACATCGTCAAGGGCGTGCTCTGGCAGGCCTTCACGGCCGAGCAGCCCGTGGTGCTGCTGATCGACGAGATCGACAAGGCCGACATCGAATTCCCCAACGACCTGCTGCGCGAGATCGACCGCATGGAGTTCTACGTCTACGAGACGCGCGAACTCGTGCGCGCCCGCCACCGGCCGCTGGTGTTCATCACCTCCAACAACGAAAAAGAGCTGCCCGACGCGTTCCTGCGCCGGTGCTTTTTCCACTACATCAAGTTCCCGGACGCCGACACGATGCAGCGCATCGTGGACGTGCACTTCCCGGGCCTGAAGAAGGAACTGCTCGCGGCCGCCCTCAAGACCTTCTACGACGTGCGCAACCTGCCGGGCCTGAAGAAAAAGCCCTCCACCAGCGAGCTGCTGGACTGGCTCAAGCTGCTCGTGGCCGAGGACCTGCCCGCCCAGGCCCTGCAGAGCCAGGACGACAAGGTGGCCGTGCCCCCCCTGGTGGGCGCCTTGCTGAAGAACGAACAGGACGTGACGCTGTTCGAAAAACTGGTGTTCATGCAGCGCCACCACCGCTGAAAAAAGGAGCAGCACATGCGCAAGGAATCTTCTGTATGGCTCGAAGGCATGCTCGATGCGGTGGCCTTCGTGGCGGGCGCGCTCGCAGGCTTTGGCGTCGGACAACTGCTGGGCCTGGACATCTTCGCCCCCGGCTACGGCGTGGACACCATGGCCGGCATCCTGCTCGTCGGCGTGGGCGCGGGCCTGGGGCGCCGGCTCCTGCGCGGCTGGCTGGCCCGCCGCCAGGACACGGGCGATGCAGGCTGAGCATCACCTGAGGCCTCTTGCGGTGCAGCCGGTGACGCTGCAGCAGGGCGGCGTGATGCTGCGGCCCCTGGCGCTGGGCGACGAGGCCGCGCTGGCCGAGGCAGCGGCCGACGGCGAGCTCTGGAACCTGCGCGTGACCTCCGTGCCCGCGCCAGGGGAGACCCAGCGCTACATCCAGACCGCGCTCGACATGCAGGCAGCCGGCTCGCGCCTGCCTTTTGCCGTGATGGATGCCGCCTCGGGCCGGCTCATCGGCACCACCAGCTACCACGACATCCTGCCCGCCGTCGCCCGGCTGGAGATCGGCTACACCTGGTATGCCCAGCGCTTTCAGCGCACGCACATCAACACCACGGCCAAGCTCATGCTGCTCGCGCACGCCTTCGACACCCTGGGCTGCCGCGTGGTGGGCTGGCGCACCGACAACTTCAACTGGCGTTCGCAGCAGGCCATCGAACGGCTGGGCGCCAAGAAAGACGGCGTGATCCGGGGCCACGCCCTGCGCCGCGACGGCACCGTCCGTGATACGGTGATGTACAGCCTCACCCGGGGCGAATGGCCGGAAGCGCGGGCCCACCTGGTGGACCTGCTGGCACGCCCCCGACCGGCAGCCTGAAGGAGCGGCCATGCTCATCGATTTTTTCTACACCTTGCGCTCGGCCAAGCTGCCGGTGTCGGTCAAGGAATTCCTCATGCTGCTGGAGGCGCTCAAGGCCGGCGTGATCGGCCCGCACAGCCTGACCGAGCAGGACGCCGGTGCCTGGAAGATCGACGACTTTTACCACCTCAGCCGCGCGGTCCTGGTCAAGGACGAAAAGCACTACGACAAGTTCGACCGCGCCTTCGGTGCCTACTTCAAGGGCGTGGAACGGGTGGCCGACTTCACCCAGGAC
>CAYVGD010000406.1:0-2276 GCA_964450095.1 uncultured Polaromonas sp. | reverse complement strand
AGCCCCCACCCGCTTCGAGCCGCTCTGGCCACGCTTTTTGCCGCGCCACCTCCGTTGCCAGTTGGGTGAGGGGTCGGCGGGCAAGCCGATTTCTGGTACCCCAGCATGAGGTCCGCCCGCCGACCCCTCACCCAGCCGCCAGAGCCGCAACAACTCACCCAGCCGCCAGGGTGGCCACCCCTCACACCCCCAGGTGCAGCCGCGTGGTGCTCTTGACCTCTTCCATCACCGCATAGGTCCGTGTCTCGCGCACGCCGGGCAGTTGCCAGAGCACGCGGCCCGCGAAGTCGCGGTAGGCCGCCATGTCGGCCATGCGGGTCTTGAGCAGGTAGTCGAAGCCGCCGGCCACCATGTGGCATTCCAGGATCTCGGGCCGCACCTGCACCGCTGCCTTGAAGGCATCGAACACATTGGGCGTGGTGCGGTCCAGCAGCACCTCCACGAACACCGTCATGCCAGCCCCGAGCTTGAGCGGGTTCAGCCGCGCCTCGTAGCCCAGGATGTAGCCCTCGCGCGTGAGCCGCTGCACCCGCGCCAGCACCGCGGTCGGCGACAGCGCCACCCCCTCGGCCAGCTTCAGGTTGGCGATGCGGCCGTCTTCCTGCAGCAGTTGCAGGATCTTCAGGTCGATGCGGTCCAGGTCGCTCATGGATTGAATTTTTATCGGTTTAGACGAAAGAAATTGGCGAAAAATTTGCCTCGATCGCCGCAATCATGGCGCAATTGTCTGTCTCTTGCCAGGAAGCCACCATGTCCCCCCGCCATCCTCTTGCCGCCCGGCGCAACCAGCGGCTGCCCTCGCCCTACCGGGAGGAACACGCCATCGTGCGCGCGCACCTTCAGCGGCTTGAAGCGGCGCTCGACTGGCCTGCCGCTGCCCGGGTGGCCGCACCCTGGGTACAGGCGGTGCGCCAGAATCCCCCGCCCTTCTGGGCAATGGAGAGCCTGCTCAAGGAGTACCCGCTCTCCAGCGCCGAGGGGCTGGCCCTGATGCGCCTGGCCGAGGCCCTGCTGCGCGTGCCCGATGCCGAGACGGCGATCGCCCTCACCGCCGACCAGCTCGGCCGCGCCGATTTCGAGGCTGCGGGCGACGGCGTGTGGGCGCGCCTTTCTTCGTCGGCGATGGCCCTGTCCAAGAAGTTCCTCCCTGAGGAGGAGGGTCAGCCGGGCCTGTGGCGCCGCCTGGGCGCGCGCGGCGTGGTCGCCGCCACGCTGCGGGCGGTGCAGTTGCTGGGCCGGCAGTTCGTGCTCGGCCAGTCCATCGGCGATGCCCTGGATGAAGCTGCCAGCGCGCGCCGCAGCCAGGCCGGGCTGCGCTTTTCCTTTGACATGCTGGGCGAAGGCGCGCGCACCGACCCCGACGCCCTGCGCTACCTGCGCAGCTACGAACAGGCGATCGCCGCCATCGCCGCGCAGTCCCGCAGCGATGTGCCCTGCGAGCACAACGACGGCATCTCCATCAAGCTCAGCGCCCTGCACGCGCGCCACGAAGACGCGCAGCACGCCCGCGTCATGGCCGAACTCCTGCCGCGCGTGTGGGGCCTGTGCGAGCAGGCCGCGCGCGCGAACATCCACCTGACCCTCGACGCCGAAGAGGTGGACCGGCTTGAACTCTCGCTGGAGTTGCTGGAGGCTCTGGCTGCCCGCGCGGCGCGGCAATGCCCCGGCTGGCAGGGCCTGGGCCTGGCCGTGCAGGCCTACCAGACGCGCGCGCTCGACCTGGTGGACGAGGTGGTCGCGATCGCCCGCAGGCATGGCCTTCGCCTGATGGTGCGCCTGGTCAAGGGGGCGTACTGGGACTTCGAAATCAAGCGTGCCCAGGAACTGGGCCTGCCGCACTACCCCGTGTTCACGCACAAGCACCACACCGATGTGTCCTACCTGGCCTGCGCGCAGGCGCTCCTGGCCGCGCCCGATGCGGTGTACCCGCAGTTTGCCGGCCACAACGCCGGCACCATCGCCGCCTTGCTGCAGATGGGGCACCAGGCCGGTCGCGGGAACGATGCCCCGGGATTCGAGCTGCAGCGCCTGCACGGCATGGGCGAGGGCGTGTACCGCGAGGTGCTGCGCGACCCCGCGGTCACCTGCCGGGTGTACGCCCCGGTGGGCGCCCACCGCGACCTGCTGGCCTATCTGGTCCGGCGTCTGCTGGAGAACGGCGCCAACTCCTCTTTTGTGCACCAGCTGGCCGATGTGCAGGTGCCGGTGGCCGAGCTGCTGCAGTCGCCGCTGGAGGCCGCCGATGCCAGCGTGTCGACCCCCTCGCCGTTGCCGGC
>CAYVGD010000405.1:0-2282 GCA_964450095.1 uncultured Polaromonas sp. | reverse complement strand
TCGCAATGACCATCGACGACGGCCCTGACCCCGATGTCACGCCGCGCGTGCTGGGCGCCATCGCCGCGGTGGCCGTGGGCCTGGTGCTGATGAACCGGCCCCAGCCGCGCTAGGACCGGGTGCCCGGGCGCCCGCGGCCGTTTTATCTACACTGCTGCGCGGCCAGCCCACAGGGGCCAGCCCCCCCGAAACGGGCCCGCCGGGGCCTTCCGCGTTTTCATGCTGGTGTTTTGATGGATCTGTTTTTCGTGGCCATGGTGGCGGGCGTCATCGCCTGGACCTTCAAGGCGCGCGCCGAGCGCGAACGCATTGCGCTGCTGGCCTCGCACCTGCAGCAGTTCGAGATCGAAAAGCTCATGGAGACGCTCAGCGAAGGCTACCAGCGCGCCCTGGGTGAAGAGGACGCGCAGCGCCGCCAGGCGATCTGGAGCCTGCTGGAGTCGAGCGAGCGCAAGGTCGCATCGCAGGTGGGCCAGCTGGCCCAGCGCTTTGCCCAGGTGGACGACGCCCACAGCCGCGTGCTGCGGCCCGACTGGCCGACGTCGGCGCTGCTGCGCGCGCTGGGCCGGGTGTGGCCCGCAGCGCTGGAGCGGGCCAGCTTCGACATGCGGCGCCTCCTGGCGCTGCATGCGCAGGGCCTGGGGCGGGCGGCCGACGACCGCGGGCCTGCGCCTGCGGCGCGCGCGTTCACCCTGCTGGCCGAGCTGATGCTGCTGCAGCACAGCTGCCACTGGTTCTGCAAGTCCAGGAGCGTGGCCTCGGCCCGGCTGCTGCTGCGGCACCAGACGGCCTACGACAAGGTGCTGGCGTCGGTGGCGCCGCAGACGCGGCGGGACTACGCCGAACTCACGGGCGGCTGAGCCGGGCCCGAGCCGGGGCTGAGCCGGGCGTGGGGCGCGGCCGGGGCCGGGGCACCGCCTCACACCAGGCGGCCGTCGACCAGTTCGATGCGCCGGTCGCAGCGCGCGGCCAGGCGCGGGTCGTGCGTGACGATCAGGCAGGCGCTGCCGTGGTCGCGGTTGAACTGGCGCAACAGCGCGAACACCTCGTCGGCGCTGGCCGTGTCGAGGTTGCCGGTGGGCTCGTCGGCCAGGATGAGGCGCGGCTGGCGCGACAGCGCCCGCGCCAGCGCCACGCGCTGCTGCATCCCGCCCGACAGCTCACCGGGCCGCTTGCCAGCGGCGGCCTTCAGCCCCACGCGCTCGAGCAGGTCCCAGGCCACCGCCTCGGCCTCGGGCGTGACGGTGCCCTGAGCGATCAGCGAAGGCATGAGCACGTTCTCCAGCGCGGTGAAGGCCGGCAGCAGGTGGTGGAACTGGAACACGAAGCCGATGGACTGGCCGCGCAGTTCAGTGAGCGCGCGGTCGCCCAGGGCGGCCGTGTCGTGCCCGGCGATCTGCAGGCGCCCGCTGGTGGGTCGCTCGAGCAGGCCGATGAGGTTGAGCAGCGTGCTCTTGCCCGAGCCCGAAGGCCCCTGCAGCGCCACGAACTCCGCGCGCACAAGGCCCATGCTGATGCCGTGCAGCACCTCGGTCTCCACGGGCGTGCCCACGCGGTAGCTTTTGCGGATGTCCTGCAGCGCGAGGATGGGGGCGTCCATGGCCTGTGCGTTCAGGCGCGGATGGCCTGCACCGGGTCCATGCGGGCGGCCCGACGCGCAGGCACCAGCGCCGCCAGCAGCCCCACGAGCGTGGCCACGCCGCTGGCCATGAGCACCAGGCCGGGCTCCATCTGGGCGGCATAGAGCGGGTTCCCGTCGGGGCCCTTGAAGATGCTGGAAAACACCACGAGCAGCCCGTAGGCCAGCAGCGAGCCCAGGGCCGAACCCACCACGCCGACCAGGGCCCCCTGCAGCAGGAAGACGGCCATGATGCGCCTTCGGCCCGCGCCCATGGCCCGCAGGATGCCGATCTCGCGCTGCTTCTGCACCACGCTCACCACCAGCACGCTGGAGATGCCCAGCGCCACGATGACGAGCACGAAGCTGCGGATCAGGTTGTTGGACACCGACTGGTTGGCCAGCGCCGTGAGCAAGCTGGCGTTGGTCTGCATCCAGCTTTCCACCGTCAGCCCCGTCTGCGCGGCCAGGCCCGCGGCCACACGGTCGGCGCCGAAGAGGTCGGCCACGGTCAGCTCGATGCTGGAGACGCCGCCAGGCACGTCCAGCAAGGTCTGGCCCAGGCGCAGCGTGGTGAACACCCAGCGGCGGTTGAGCTCGCGGTTGCCCATGTCGAAGAGGCCGGCCAGCAGCAGGGTCTCGCTGCGGCCCGTGGCGGTGGTGA
>CAYVGD010000404.1:0-2289 GCA_964450095.1 uncultured Polaromonas sp. | reverse complement strand
TGGGCGTGCCCTTTCACATCGAGACGCAGGACACCTACAGCATCGTCAAGCGCGTGGTGCCCGAGGGCAAGACCATGTGCTCGCTGTGCTCGCGCTTGCGTCGCGGCATCCTCTACCGCGTGGCCGAGGAACTCGGCTGCACCAAGATCGCGCTGGGCCACCACCGCGACGACATCCTGCAGACGCTGTTCCTCAACATGTTCTTCGCCTCCAAGCTCAAGGGCATGCCGCCCAAGCTGGCCAGCGACGATGGCAAGAACGTGGTCATCCGGCCGCTGGCCTACGTGAACGAGAAGGACCTCGTCCGCTGGGCCGAGGTGCAGCAGTTCCCCATCATCCCCTGCACGCTTTGCGGCAGCCAGGACGGCCTGCAGCGCCAGGTGGTGGGCGACATGCTGCGCGAATGGGACGCCAAGTTCCCTGGCCGGCTCGAGAACATGTTCACCGCCCTGCAGAACGTGGTGCCCTCGCACCTGATGGACCGCCAACTGCACGACTTTGCCTCCATCGCCGCCACCGGAGAGGCCCAGCCCGACGGTGACAAGGCCTTCGACCCCGAGAACTTCGCGCCCAAGCCGCAGGCCGCGGTGCAGTTCATGGACCGGTCGGGCTGAAGCCGGCCTGCTTCGGTCCAAGGCGGTCCAGCTCTGCTTTGTGAGGCAGCAAGGCGCTGCCTGTCTGCAGGCCGGAGCCGCGTGTGCGTTGCTGGGTACCGCCCGTTTTCACCCCGCGTGGCCCGCAGGGCCAGGCCGCTGCCCTCAGCGCTGCACCTGAGCGCTAGGAGCCCAGCATCTGAAACCCCTGGGCCTGCCAGCTGTGCGCCTGAGGCCACCCACCCCTCACGGCTGCGCGTGTAATGCACCGCGGGCTTGCGCTTCCCTGGCTTGGGTCGATAACCTTGGCGGCCCGTTCGTTCCTTTCTGCACCTCGAACATGATCCGCACTGTCCATGTCTGCCAACGCCTTTTATTGCTGGCCCTGGCCGGCCTGCTGGCCGCCTGCTCGGGCATGCGCATGGTCGACAGCGACGTCACCAGCTTTTCCCGCTGGCCCGCCGGCGGCGCGACCGGCGCACCCGGCACCGTCTACCGGTTCGAGCGGCTGCCGTCGCAGGACATGCAGCGCGCGCTCGGCCCCAGTGAGGTCGGCCAGGAACAGCTTGAAATCGCGACCGCGCAGGCGCTGGAGCGGCTGGGCCTGGTGCAGCGCAGCGATGCGGCGCTGCTCGTGGTGCAGGTGGGCCTGACCAGCGTCCAGCAGCCGGGTGGCTACGGTGGCGGTTTTTACGGGGCACCGGGTGTGTCTGTGGGCGCGGGCACGCTGGGCAGTTTTGTGGGCCTGTCGTTTCCCGTGATGCGCTATGACCCGCCGCTGTTCATGCGCGAGGTCAGCATCATCATGCGCGACAGCCGAAGCAACGCCGTGGTGTACGAGGCCCGGGCGCGCCACAACGGCCCCTGGGGCGACGCGCGCGCCATCGTGCCGGCCATGCTGCAAGCTGCGCTCAACGGATTTCCCAACCCGCCGCAGGGCGCACGGCGCGTGAACGTGGAGATTCCGCGCTAAGCTGCGCAGCGTGCATCCACAGCCCACCCGCATCCTTGCCATCCGCCACGGCGAAACCACCTGGAACGTCGCCGCCCGCATCCAGGGTCACCTGGACATTCCGCTCAACGACATCGGCCACTGGCAGGGTAGGCGCCTGGGCGCCGCCCTGGCCCTTGAGCCGGTGGCGGCCGTGTATTCCAGCGACCTGAGCCGCGCCTGGGAAACCGCCCGCTACGTGGCCCAGGCCACCGGCGCGCCCCTGGCGCCCGAGCCCGCGCTGCGCGAGCGCGGCTTTGGCAGTTTTGAAGGCCGCACCTTCGCCGAGGTCGAGGCCGAGGCCCCGGAGCACGCCCGCCGCTGGCGCCAGCGCGACCCCCAATTCGCCCCGCCCGGCGGCGGTGAATCCCTGGACCAGCTGTACGCGCGTGTGGTCAGTGCCGCCGAGCGCCTGGCCGCGAGCCACCCAGGTGAACTCATCGCCCTGGTGGGCCACGGCGGCGTGATGGATGCGCTCTACCGCGCCGCCACCCGGCTCGAATTGCAGGCGCCCCGAACCTGGCACCTGGGCAACGCGGCCATCAACCGCCTGCTCTGGACCGAGCAGGGCTTCACGCTGGTGGGCTGGGGGGATGTGGCGCACCTGGAGGGTGGGGCGCTGGACGAGTCGGCTGGCTGAGGCTGGCGGTCTTGTTCAGGGCAGGGCCTGCTCACGCTCGGGGCTTGGGTAAGCAGGACCTTGTG
>CAYVGD010000403.1:0-2292 GCA_964450095.1 uncultured Polaromonas sp. | reverse complement strand
CTCGCCCGCCACGGACATCATCCCCGACCTCAAAGCCTTGCGCGCGCGCAGCAGTGACCAGATGCGCAACTCGCCCATCGCGGTGGGTGCCATCGGCCAGACCGTGAACGGCGTGGTGGGCACCGGCCTGTCGTTCAACGCCCAGCTGGACCACAAGTTCCTGGGCCTGACCGAGGAACAGGCCGAAGCCTGGGAGGAAGACCACGACCGGCGGTTCGCTGCCTGGGCCATGTCGAGTGATTGCTCGCTGGACCGCTCGCTCAACTTCTACGGCATGCAGGAACTGAGCTTTCGCTCCGAGCTGGAGCGCGGCGACATCTTCTGGCTCACACCACTGGTGCAGCGGCCCATGGCCGGCACCATCCTCGCGCTGCAGCTGATCGAAGCCGATCGCGTGTGCAACCCCGACAACAAGCGCAACACCGACACGCAGGTCGAAGGCCTGGACCTCGACCCCAACACCGGAGAGACCTTGCGGGTTCACGTGGCCAAGTTGCACCCGGCCGATGCCCACGGGCGCAAGAACGAATGGCAGTCGGTGCAAGTGCGCGGAGATCAAACCGGGCGCCGCAACGTGCTGCACAGCTTCCAGCCGCTGCGGCCCGGCCAGGTGCGTGGTGTGCCCTGGATTGCCCCCATCCTGGAGCCGCTAAAGCAGCTCGGTCGCTGGACAGAAAACGAGCTCAACGCTGCCGTCACCAGCAGCATCTTCAGCGTGTTCATGCGGATGGACCCCGAAGCCTTCGACGACTTGTTTGACGACGACGCACGCGAGGGGCTGGTGGAGCGCGCCACGTCCTGGTCCGGCGAAATGGAATCGGGCAAAGCCATCAACCTGCTGCCTGGCGAAGAACCGGTGGCCGTGCAGTCCACCCGGCCCAATCCCGCGTTCGATCCGTTCTGGCTGGCCATGGTGCGGCAGATCGGCATGGCGCTGGAGATCCCGGTGGAGGTGCTGATCCTTCATTTCCAAAGCAGCTACACCGCCGCGCGCGGCGCCATGCTCATGGCCGCCAAGTTCTGGCGCCGCCGGCGCGACCGCCTCATCACCAACATCTGCGCCCCGGTGCATGAGCTGTGGTTGGCGCAAGAGGTGGCCTCGGGCCGCATCAAGGCGCCGGGCTTCTTTGCCAACCCCGTGGTGCGCGCGGCCTGGTGTGCAGGCGTTTGGACGGGTGATGGCCCCGGTTCGCTGGACCCGCAGAAAGAAGTGGCCGCAGCGCGCGAACGCGTCGAGATGGAGATCAGCACCATCGATGCCGAAAGCGTGGCCTACGACGGCATCCCTTGGAAGGTCAAACACCGCCAGCGTGCCCGCGAAGTGGCCGCGCAAAAAGCCGATGGCACTGCGGTGCAGAAGGCCGGCGCACCGGCCCCGCAGGCCGAAGCCGCGCCCGCGCCGTCGCCCAACGACAACTCCGGCCCCACGCATTCGTGACTTGTGCCAATTTGGCCTATTTTTAAACGGGCCAAATTTTCAGAATCGCGGCACTGACCAAACACAGTGCCCCGATGAAGTACCCACACCTTGCAGCGCGCCTCTTCAACACGCCGCTGTTCATTCACCCACAAAAGCTGGACGCGCTGATCGCCGGCCTGGGTGATCGCCTGCTCGGCGCACATGTGGACCTGCCGGTGGTGGCCAGCGCCGATGCGCTGCCGGCCGAGATGTTCAGCACGCGCAAGGGCACACGCGGCGACATGGGCTATGCGGTAACCGATGGCGTTGCCGTCATCCACGCGAGCGGCGCCCTGGTGCACCGCAGCCGCATGGATGGTGCGTCCAGCTACCTGCTGGGCTACAACGAACTGGCCCTGCAGCTCGAAGCCGCGCAGGCCGACCCCGAGGTTCACGCCATCCTGCAGGTGTTCGACTCGCACGGTGGCGAAGTCTCCGGCGCCTTCGAGTACGCCGACCGCATCAGCGCCATGCGCGGCAACAAGCCCATGTGGGCCATTGCCGACAGCCTGGCCGCATCGGCCGCCTACCTCAGCGGTTCTGCCTTCGAGCAGCTGGCCGTGTCGCAGACCGGCTACGTGGGCTCCATCGGTGTGGTGATGCGCCACGTGGACTTCTCGCGCGCCCTGGCCAACGACGGCATCAAGGTCACCCACATCTTTGCCGGCAGCCACAAGGTGGACGGCAACCCCTACGAGCCGCTGCCCCGCGCTGTGCAGCAAGAGCTGCAAGACCAGATCGACGGCCTGTACGGCATGTTTGTCGATGCGGTGGCTCGCCAACGCGGCCTCAAGGCCGACGCCGGGCGCAACACCCATGCATCCACATATCGA
>CAYVGD010000402.1:0-2311 GCA_964450095.1 uncultured Polaromonas sp. | reverse complement strand
GGACCGCCCCACTGAGAGAAATCGGGCTTTGTGAGAGAACCAGGCTCAGAACCGGCCCGATGACCTTGAGGGCGAAGTCCGCAGGATTCCGCATCAATCCGCAACAAACACGGGGCAACACGCACGATCAGACAAGAAAAAACCCCAACTCAGACGAGTTGGGGTTTTGAGTATGGTGGAGCTGGCGGGATTTGAACCCGCGTCCGCAAGCCTTGTTCGGGCAGATCTACATGTTTAGCGGTCTGTTTTGAGTCTCGCCCTTCAGGTCGCGCAGTCGCACGCTACCTGAAGAACCAGTGCCCTTGAATCTCGCCCCAACCCAAGGCACCCGGGTCAAGGCCAGCTGATGTGGATTAGCTTTGCAGCCGGGAGCTTGGGCTTGCGCCTTCACCCCTTGCCCAGCCCATCAGCAGACTGTTGCAAAGCTCACAGGCAATTAAGCTGCGAGTGCGAAACGTTCGTCGTTTGCAGTTAGTTTGTTTTGGCAGGATTTACGAGCACACCAAGCTCGACATGCACCACACCGCGTCCGAACCCACGTCGAAACCAATGCAGCCCCAAGACGCCTATCTTAAGCCTTGGCGAGGCATTTCAAGAGGTCGAGGGCACAATCAATTTGCGCATGGGCTCTCCAGCGCAGCGTATCGGCCTGTGCGCCGAGGTAACCGTAGCGCGCGGCCACCGTGGACATGCCGGCAGCAAGACCGGCAACGATGTCCCGCTCGTCATCTCCCACATACATGCACTCTGCAGGCGGGAGGCCGATGCGGCGCGCCGCTTCGAGCAGCGGCGCCGGATGGGGCTTGGCATGGGGGGTGGTGTCCCCGCAGACGATGGTGGCGGCCTTGGCGAACAGCGGCATCTGCCGGGCCAGGGGCAGCGTGAAACGCTCGGACTTGTTGGTGACCACGCCCCAGGCCAGCCCCGCAGCGACCAGCGCATCGAGCAGTTCGGGCACGCCCTCGAAGGCGTATGTCCGCTCGGTCATGCACGCCTCGTAGTTCTGGAAGAACTCCTCGCGGAGGGACTCGTATTCAGGATGCTCCGGGCCGTGACCGAAAGCCACGCCGATCATGCCGCGGGCACCTGCACCGGCCATGGGGCGGTAAGCCTGGAGCGGCAGCGACGGCAGGCCGCGGTCTGTGCGCATCTTGTCGGCCGCCGCACCCAGGTCGGGGGCGCTGTCGATGAGCGTGCCGTCGAGATCGAACAGCACGGCGCGAATGCCTGAAAACACCGGCAGGATCCCCTGCCCCGGATGGGATGCGAAAGCGTTCAAGTGCGAACTCAGGCGGGCTTGCGAAAAGCCAGCATGTAGTTCACGCTGGTGTCGCGGTTGAGCCAGTACCGGCGGGTCAGCGGGTTGTACTGCAGGCCCTGGGTGTCCAGCAGGTCGAGCCCGGCCGACCGGGCGTAGCTGGCCAGTTCGCTGGGCTTGATGAACTTGGCGTACTCGTGCGTGCCGCGGGGCAGAAGATTCAGCACGTATTCCGCCCCGACGATCGCAAAGAGAAAACTCTTGGGATTGCGGTTGATCGTGGAGAAGTACACGTGGCCACCCGGCTTGACAAGAAACGCGCAGGCGCGCACCACCGACGAGGGGTCGGGCACGTGCTCGAGCATTTCCATGCAGGTCACCACATCGAAGCGCCCCGGCTGCTCGGCTGCCAGCGCCTCTGCGCTGATTTCGCGGTATTGCACGCGCGGGGTGCCGGCCTCCAGCGCGTGCAACTGGGCCACACGCAGCGCCTTGGTGGCCAAGTCAATCCCAAGCACCTCAGCCCCTTGCCTTGCCATGGCATCGGCGAGGATCCCCCCGCCGCATCCCACGTCCAAAACCTGCTGTCCCGCCACCTGCGAGATTTCATTGATCCAGGCCAGACGCAAGGGATTGATCTGGTGCAGGGGGCGAAACTCGCTTTCGGTGTCCCACCAGCGGTGCGCCAGGTCTGAGAATTTGGCAAGTTCGGCCGGGTCGACGTTGTCGGTGCGTTGCATGTTTTCGATTATGGGGCAGGCATGAAAAAACCGGCCGCGGAGGGCCGGTTTCCACTCAAACGCTGAAGGTATCAGCGGTTGGCGCGGGTGCCCACCACTTCGATTTCGACGCGGCGGTTCTTGGCGCGGCCTTCGGCGGTCTTGTTGTCGGCCACGGGAGACTTCTCGCCCTTGCCTTCGGTGTAGACGCGGTTCTTTTCGATGCCCTTGCTCACCAGGTAGGCCTTGACAGCCTCGGCACGGCGCACGGACAGGCGCTGGTTGTAGGCGTCAGCACCGACAGCGTCGGCGTGGCCCACGGCGATGATCACTT
>CAYVGD010000401.1:0-2322 GCA_964450095.1 uncultured Polaromonas sp. | reverse complement strand
AGAGCGGCACCACCGATGAGCCCGCCGTCGATGTCGGCCTGCGCGAGCAGGCTCGCGGCATTGGCGGCGTTCATGCTGCCGCCGTAGAGGATCTTGACCCGCTCGGCCTGGGGCGTGGCCGCCTTGAGCTGGGCGCGCAGCACCGCATGCACGGCCTGGGCCTCCTCAGGGCTGGCGGTCTTGCCGGTGCCGATCGCCCACACGGGCTCGTAGGCCACGACGATTTCGCTGATGCAGTGTCCATTGGCATGGATCACGGCCGCCAGCTGGCGCTTGACCACCTCGACCGTCTGTCCGGCCTCGCGCTCGGCCAGGGTCTCACCCACACAGACGATGGGCGTGAGGCCGTGCGCCAGCGCCTGCTGGGCCTTGGTTGCCACCAGCGCGTCGGTCTCGCCGTGGTACTGGCGGCGCTCGGAGTGGCCGACGATGGCGTAGCGGCAACCAAAGTCCTTGAGCATGGGCGCGCTCACCTCACCGGTGTAGGCACCCGATGCGTGGCTGGAGACGTCCTGCGCCCCCCATTGCAGGGCCTCGAGGCCCGGCTCAGCCGCGACCAGGGCCTGCACTTGAGCGAGGTAGGGCGCGGGCACGCACACGGCCACCTGCGCGCCCACCTTGCGACCGTTCAAGCCTTGCGCAAGACCCTTGAGCAGCGCTTCGTTGGCAGCCAGGCCGCCGTTCATCTTCCAGTTGCCTGCGATCAGTTTGGTCATGGGAGAAAACGTTCTTGCCTTACCAGGTCAGCACGATCTTGCCGATGTGCTGGTTCGATTCCATCAGGGCATGCGCCTGGGCCGCACTGGCACCCGGGAAGGTGCTGTGGATCACCGGCCGGACGCGGCCGGCCTCGATCAGCGGCCAGACCTGGGCCTCGAGCGAGCGCGCGATCGCGGACTTGAACTCGACGCTGCGGGGCCGCAGCGTGGAGCCAGTGATGTGCAGCCGACGCCGCAGCACCAGGCCGGCATTGAACTGCGCGTCCACCCCGCCCTGCACCGCGATGATCACGAGGCGACCATCCTCGGCCAGGCACTCCACCTCGCGCGCTACGTAGCTGCCAGCCACCATGTCGAGAATGACGTTGACACCCTTGCCACCGGTCAGTCGCCGGGCTTCCTCGGCGAAGTCCTGGGTGCGGTAGACGATGGCGTGGTCGGCGCCCAGTTCCAGGCAGGCCCGGGCCTTGTCTTCGCTGCCGACGGTGACGATGACCTGGGCGCCCATGGCCTTGGCCACCTGGATGGCGGTGACGCCGATGCCGCTGGATCCACCCTGCACCAGGAGGGTCTCGCCCGCCTGCAGGCGGGCGCGGTCGAAGACGTTGCTCCACACGGTGAAGAAGGTCTCCGGAAGCGACGCGGCCTCCACGTCCGACAAGCCGCGGGGCACGGGCAGGCACTGGCCCACCGGGGCGAGGCAGAGTTCGGCGTAACCGCCGCCGGCCACCAGCGCACAGACGCGGTCGCCAACTTTCATGCCGCGCGCGGCCATGGCCGCAGCATCGCCGGAAACGATCTCTCCGGCCACTTCCAGGCCCGGCACGTCAGACGCACCAGGCGGCACCGGGTAGTTACCGGTGCGCTGCAGCACGTCAGGGCGGTTGACGCCGCTGGCACGCACGCGGATGAGCAACTCGCCTTCGCCCGCGCGGGGATCCGCGCGCTCGACGAGTTGCAGCACCTCGGGTCCGCCGGGCGCCTTGATCTCAACAGCTTTCATGGCTCTTCGGGGCAAGTGCGAGGCGCCCCGAGCGGGGCACCTCGGATGGCGGGCTGGCTCAGTCTTGCTGGGCGGGACGCTCGATCAGCGCCTTCATCGACAGCTTGACGCGGCCCTTGTCGTCGGTTTCAAGCACCTTCACGCGAACCACCTGGCCTTCGCTGAGGTAGTCGGACACCTTCTCCACGCGCTCGTGGGCGATCTGGCTGATGTGCAGCAGGCCGTCCTTGCCGGGCAGCAGGTTCACCAGGGCGCCGAAGTCCAGCAGCTTGGTGATGGGGCCTTCGTAGACCTTGCCGATCTCGACCTCGGCCGTGATCTCGGCAATGCGACGCTTGGCCTCGTCGGCCTTGGCACCGTCGGTGGCAGCAATGGTGATCGTGCCGTCTTCCTCGATGTTGATCTGGCAGCCGGTTTCCTCGGTCAGCGCGCGGATGACGGCGCCGCCCTTGCCGATGACGTCACGGATCTTCTCGGGGTTGATCTTCATCGTGTACAGCTTGGGGGCGAAGCTCGAGATCTCGGCCTTGGCCTCGCCCATGGCTTCCTGCATCTTGCCCAGGATGTGCATGCGCGCTTCCTTGGCCTGGGCCAGGGCGA
>CAYVGD010000400.1:0-2348 GCA_964450095.1 uncultured Polaromonas sp. | reverse complement strand
CCGCTGCCGTGCGCAAACAGCACCAGCCCGCTCATCTGCGGGGGCAACGTGAGATCGCCGTACAGCCAGGTCGAGCCGATGGGGATGCGCACCTCCTCGCTGGCAGGCGCATGCGTGCCTTGCGGCGCGGTTCCGGGCTGTTGTCGGTCACGGTTCAGGGGCTGGACGCTGGGCATGGGCATTCCTCCTCAAAACCCTTATTGGGTTGTTGCCTCCCGAGTGAAACTTGTCAGTGGCCTGGCTCGGCTGTTGTAGGACAGCTCACGCCCACGCCGAGGCCGCAGGCTGTGACTTCAGGCCTCCTTCTTGTCCTACGGCAGCCGCGTGCCTTGCCCCACAGCCGCCGCACAGGGGCGCCCTAGAGTGGAAATCGATGCCGGGAGTTCCCACTGTCTGCGTCACCGCAGGCGCCCCCGGCAGCCCCCACCTTCATTTCCATCCATCCCTTGGGAGACCCTCATGAGCAACTCATCCTTCCCCTCCAGCGGAAGCTCCACCGGCAGCAGCGGCACATCGGGCAGCATGGCCGGCAGCGGCGGCAGCGGCAGCACCGGCATGGGCAGCCCCAGCTCGACCACCGGTTCCGGCATGAGCGGCTCGACCTACAGCAGCACCGGCAGCAGCGGCATGGGCACCACCTCGGGCACGGGGAGCATGGGCGGGGCAGGTTCGGGCGGCATGGGGCAGGGCACCGATCACCGCGAAACCGTGGACCGCGCCAAGGAGACCGCACACTCCACCGTGGACCGCCTGGCCGACCGCGCCAAGGGCTGGGCCGAGCGCTTTGACGAACGCACCCGCGGCATGTCCGACATGCCCATGCGCGCCCTGGACTATTCGCGCAACACGGTGCAGGAATACCCCATGCAGGCGATCTTGCTGTCGATGCTGGTGGGCTACGTCATCGGCCGTTTCAGCGGCCGCACCACGCGCTACGTGGAGTATTGAGCCCGAGGCGGGCCGCGCCCTCTGGCAGCAACGCCCGGGGGCGCTTTTTCACGTCTGCTTTCAGATGTGCTTGACCAGCACCTGGCTCTTGCGCGAGATGTTGTAGCTGCGCCGGCGTGCCTCGGGCAGCCAGTCGGTGTTGGCTGGCTGGAAGCCGCGTTTCAAGAACCAGTGCATGGTGCGCGTGGTCAGCACGAAGATGCTGGACAGGCCCTGCGCCTTGGCCCGCTGCTCCACGCGTTTGAGGATGCGCTCGCCATCGCCCTGGCCCTGGCTGTGCGGCGAGACGGTCAGCGCAGCCATCTCGCCGGTGCGAGCTTCAGGGTAGGGGTAGAGCGCCGCGCAACCGAAGATCACGCCGTCGTGCTCGATCACGGTGTAGAGCCCGGCGTCGCGCTCGATCTCGGTGCGGTCCCGCTTGACCAGGGTGCCGTCTTTTTCGAAGGGCTCGATCAGTTGCAGGATGCCGCCCACGTCGTCGACGGTGGCCTCCCGCAGCTCTTCGAGCTTCTCGTCGATGACCATGGTGCCGATGCCGTCGTGCACATAAATTTCCAGCAGCAGCGCGCCGTCGGTGGCAAACGGCAGGATGTGGCTGCGCTCCACGCCGAACTTGCAGGCCTTGACGCAGTGCTGCAGGTAGAACGCGATGTCGGTGGGCTTTTGCGCCGCGGGCAGCTCGCGCAGCAGGCGCTCGGCGTAGTCCAGCGGCATTTCGGTGTCGATCGGGTTGTCTTCGCTTTCCGGTTCACCCGGCTGCACGCGGATGCCCGGCACCTCGCTCAGGAAGATCAGCTTGTCGGCCTTGAGCTCAATGGCCACCCGCGTGGCCACCTCCTCCATGCTCAGGTTGAAGGCCTCGCCCGTGATGGAGAAGCCGAACGGCGACAGCAGCACCATGGCCCCCATGTCCAGGGTCTGCTTGATGCCCTGGGTGTCCACCTTGCGCACCAGGCCCGAGTGCTTGAAGTCCACGCCGTCGACGATGCCCACCGGCCGCGCCGTGATGAAGTTGCCTGAAATCACCCGCACGGTGGAGCCGGCCATGGGCGTGTTGGGCAGGCCTTGGCTGAAGGCGGCCTCGATCTCGTAGCGCAGCTGCCCGGCGGCCTCCTGCGCGCAGTCCAGGGCCACGCTGTCGGTGATGCGCATGCCCCGGGCGTAGTGCGCCTCGTGGCCCTTGGCGGCCAGCTGTTCGTTGACCTGCGGCCGAAAGCCATGGACCAGCACGATCTTTACGCCCATGCTCTGGATCAGGGCCAGGTCCTGTGCGATGTGCTGCAGCTTGCCGGCCGCGATCGCCTCGCCCGCCATGCCCACGACGAAGGTCTTGCCGCGGTGCAGGTGGATGTAGGGCGCCACCGAGCGGAACCAGGGCACGAAGGTAAAATTGAAGACGG
>CAYVGD010000399.1:0-2349 GCA_964450095.1 uncultured Polaromonas sp. | reverse complement strand
CCTTGATGCGTTCGTCGTCGGTCTGGCTGGTTTTGTCGACGGGATGCGCATACCAGGGCTCGCTGGCGTTCTGGACGGGTGCATTCATGACGTGCTCCTTGGCTGATGATGAAAAACGGGACATAAAAAAACCGCCGGGGTTGCCGGCGGTTTCTTGGGGTTGCTGCGTGTGCTGGTTGCTTACGCGACATCCTCTCGACCGCCGGCGGCGTCAGAGAAGGCAAAGTAGGCAAACCAAAAGCTCACGGAGAACATGGATTCAATGTAGCACATCAAATTGACGAGAGCTTACAAGGCGCATGGCCGCCGTTCTCAGGCGGTGCCACCCACCGTCATGCCGTCGATGCGCAGCGTGGGCTGGCCCACGCCCACGGGCACGCTCTGGCCTTCCTTGCCGCAGGTGCCCACCCCGCTGTCGAGCTGCATGTCGTTGCCGATCATGCTCACACGCGTGAGCGCGTCCGGGCCGTTACCCACCAGCGTGGCGCCCTTGACCGGGTACTGGATCTTGCCGTTTTCCACCCAGAAGGCCTGGCTGGCGGAAAACACGAACTTGCCCGAGGTGATATCCACCTGGCCGCCACCGAAGTTGGTGGCGTAGAGCCCCTTTTTGATGCTGGCCACGATTTCTTCGGGTGCCTTGTCGCCGCCCAGCATGTAAGTGTTGGTCATGCGCGGCATGGGCAGGTGGGCATAGCTCTCGCGACGGCCGTTGCCGGTGGGCTTGACCTTCATCAGGCGCGCATTGAGCGCATCCTGGATGTAGCCCTTCAGGATGCCGTCCTCGATCAGCACATTGCGCTGGCTGGCGTTGCCCTCGTCGTCCACATTGAGCGAGCCGCGGCGGTCGGCGATCGTGCCGTCGTCCAGCACGGTGACGCCCTTGGCCGCCACGCGCTGGCCGATGCGACCGGCGAAAGCGCTCGAGCCCTTGCGGTTGAAGTCGCCCTCCAGGCCGTGGCCGATGGCCTCGTGCAGCAGGATGCCGGGCCAGCCCGGGCCGAGCACCACGGTCAGTTCGCCCGCGGGCGCAGGCCGGGCCTCCAGGTTGGTGAGCGCGGCCTCCACGGCCTCGTTCACGTACTGCTGGATGAGCGCATCGTCGAAGTAGGCCAGGCCGAAGCGGCCGCCACCGCCGCTGTTGCCCATCTCGCGGCGGCCGGCCTGCTCGGCGATCACCGTCAGGCTCAGCCGCACCAGCGGCCGCACGTCGGCCGCCAGCGTGCCGTCGGCGCGCGCCACCATCACCACGTCGTATTCCATGGCCAGGCCCGCCATCACCTGCACGACGCGCGGGTCGCGTGCCTTGGCCTGGCGCTCCACCTTCTCCAGCAGCTCGACCTTGGCCGTGCTGTCCAGCGTGGCGATCGGGTCGACCCCGGCATACAGCGAGCGACTGGCCGCCACCTTGGCGGTGCGAGGCTTGGCGCTGCCGGCCTTCACGCGGGCCTGGCCGGCCACCGAAGCGATGCTGCGCACCGTGCGCGCCGCATCCAAGAGCGAGGCGGCCGAGATGTCGTCCGAGTAGGCGAACGCCGTCTTCTCGCCGCTGACCGCACGCACGCCCACGCCCTGGTCGATGCTGAAGGAGCCGGTCTTGACGATGCCCTCCTCCAGGCTCCAGCCCTCGCTGCGGGTGTACTGGAAGTACAGGTCAGCGTCGTCGGCACCGTGCGAGGTGATCTCGGACAGCGCCCGGCCGAGCTGCCTGCGGTCCAGGCCGAAGGGCGCCAGCAGCAGCTGTTCGGCAACGGCCAGGCGTTCGGTGGTGGAGGCGGTGCTCAGCCGCTGGGTGGAGGAAGCCGCGCCAGCCGGACGGCGGGCGCTGTGGGATTGCAGCAGGGTCATGCGCAAATTGTAGGCAGCGCCAGCCTCCCTGCGGGCAACAAGGGCTGCCAGCCCCTGCGGCTGAGGGTCAGGTCTGCACCAGGCGCTTGGCCCGCCCGATGGAAAGCAGCATGCCCAGCGCCAGGCCCAGGGTCACCATGGCGGTGCCGCCATAGCTCACGAAGGGCAGCGGCACGCCGACCACCGGCAGGATGCCGCTGACCATGCCCATGTTCACGAAGGCATAGGTGAAGAAGATCATGGTGATGGCACCGGCCAGCAGGCGGCCGAACAGCGTCGAGGCCTCGAGTGCGACGGTGAAGCTGCGCAGGATCAGGAAGATGAAGCCGGCGATCAGCAGCAGGTTTTTCCAGACGTTCTGCAAGCCCGGCACCACAAAGTCGAAGTCAGGCGGCAGCCAAGCTCTGGCCTTGATGCAGGCAAAGATGCCGCCGGCCAGTGTCAGCAGCCAGGCCAGGCACATGCCGATGCCGCCGGCCACTGGTGTTGCCTGCTGATGCG
>CAYVGD010000398.1:0-2353 GCA_964450095.1 uncultured Polaromonas sp. | reverse complement strand
TGGGCGTGATGTTGAGCGGCCTGCCCTCGTCGTCCTTGAACTTGCGCATGGCCGTTCGGGCCGCCCCGTAGGAGGCCTGGGCAAGGGCCAGGGTGGCGTGCGAGAGCGCCACGGTGCCCTTGTTGCTCACGCTCGCCTCCTCGCCGTCAGGGCCCACCGGGTGATCGATGTCGCAGTAGTACTGTCCGTCATAGCACTTCGTGGCAAAGGCCCCGTTGACCACCTCGAAGATGATCTCGTCGGGAAGCTGCTTGGACGAGTAGGCCGCGCCCTGGGCCTGCGGTGCGTAGATGCCCAGGTTGTCGTCTTCGATGTCGTTGCGGTCGACCTCGACCGTGGCCTCGAAGTCGTCGTTTACGATGACGTAGTTGAAGGCCTTGAGCCGCTTGATGGTCTTTTCCCCGATCCACTTGCGCATCCGGGGAAAGTTGGAGAGCCAGGCATAGTCGTTCTGGCCCGTGGTGGACGGCACCCGCATGGCGATCTTCTCCCAGGTGGAAGGCGCCGCCTCGAATGCCTTGTTGAAGATGGTCTTCAGCGATATGAAGGCCGCCTGTATGGTCGCTTTGTTTACCAGCATGGTTCATATCCTCCTTGTGAACTTGTGGACGGCTATTCGCCGTCGTCGATGGCCGCCACGATCACCAGGTTGAGCCCCGCGGCCGAGCCGCTGTCCTGGGTGAGCTGAATGTCGAAGGCGGTGTTTGCCGCAACGGCGATATCCAGGGCCTCGGCCGCCCCGGTGGTGGCGGTGCCTTCGACCGTGCAGAGCGCGGCGTCGGCCCCGTCGCCCACCTTTACCTCGATGGTGAGCGTTTTGTCCGCGCCGGGCGCGGTGCCCAGGGTGGCATACGCCCGCTTGATGCGCACCGGCACCGGGAACTCCATGTTCTCGATGATCTTGGCGTCGGCCGCATCGGTAGCGATGGTCGCCGCAGATGCGCTGAGCAGCACGGTCTTGGCCAGCTTGGCCAGGGCCGCTTCCACCGTGGCCTCGGCTGCGGCGAAGTGGGCGCCCTCATCCGCGATGCTGATCGCCCCGGCCGCGTGCGCTGCGGATGCGTCCGCGATGTGGGCAGCCACGTCGGTTTGCTGAATGGCGGGCTCGATGTCGATCCAGGCGTGCCTGGAGTCGATGTACTCGTCGATCACCCCGCAGTAGATCTTGTGGGTGACATTGGCCGTCAGGTCCACGGTCTGGTCGTCGACCAGGAACACCGCGTCGCCCACGTTGGCCTGGGTGATGTCGTGCCCGAGGGCCGCCTTGACCTGGCCCCTGCGGTGCAGCACGACTTCCACGTCGCCGTTGTCGCCGGTGGAGTTGTCGGCCCGGTCGACCGCATACCCCTTGAAAACCAGCCCCGCCGCGTCCTCACCGGGCACGGCGAAACCGGTTGCGTCGCTGCATACGAATGCCCCGCCGTATAGCACCTTGGACGCCTTCACGGGCAGCGGGGTCTCGATGCCCGGCCTGGTCTGTATCTGCTTGTCCTGAGTAAGCGCGCTCATGCCTCACCTCCTCCATACTTTTTGATGTCATCGACGGTGACCCCCATCATCTTGGCCACCCTGATCGTGGTCTCGTCGGTGGCCGCGCCGGGCTGGTCATCCTTTTTGCCGGGCAGATCGCCCACCGGGACCACCACCGGGGCCTTGGCGACAAAGGTCTTGAACCCCTCGAGGTCCCGCGTGGCGTACTCGGTTGCCCAGTCCTTCTGGGCCTCGGTGATCTTGCCCGCGTCAGTGGCGGCGGCAACGGCGTCGTCGGCATCGCGGCGCTGAAGCTTGGCCACGACCGCCGTGAACTCCTCGCGCGAGACCATGCCCTTGGGCGCCTGTTTGAGCGCGTGGATTGATGCCACCACCGTCGAGGCGGACGCGCCTTCCTCCACCCCGAGGGCCTCCAGCACCTCCTTGGCCGCGACAGGCGCCTGCCCGCCGGCCTTGAGGGCCCCGATCGAGGCCACGACCGCCTTGGCATCGCTTCCTTCCTTGAGCCCCAGGGCCTCCAAAACCTCCTTGGCCACCACCGGGTCCTTGCCCTTGAGCGCATCGTCCAGCGCCTTGAGGACCTCTTCCTCGCCCGCATCCTGTGAAAGGCCGAGCTTGGCCGCGAGCTTCTTCAAAAATTCCATACTGTTTTCCTCCTGTTTTTGTGTAATGCCGAGCTTCGCCAGGATCGGCTTGATGTTGTTCGTCCTGGGCACATTGGTCAGAGCAACCGAGTGCAGGGCCATCAGGCGGTGGTCGTCCTCGCTCACCCAGAACACCGGCGAGTGGTACCGGTACTGGCCGGCCCTGATATAGCCCGCAGCCTCGTCGGTCCACCTCACCCGGCCGCTGATGCCCACGC
>CAYVGD010000397.1:0-2355 GCA_964450095.1 uncultured Polaromonas sp. | reverse complement strand
GGCATTCTTGGGGTCATGCGCTGGCTGTTTCGATGAACACCATCGAGCGCATCGCACAGGATGTGGGGTCAGGGACCGGGCCGATTTCTGCGTACCCCCGCAGCATGAGGCCCGGCCCCTGACCCCACACCCTGCCGCCACGGTCTGAGCGTGTGGGCAGTGGCACCCCCCAGGATCTAAGAACCCTGGCGAATCTTGTTGACCAGCGAAGTGGTCGAGTACCCGTCCACGAACGGAATCGCCAGCGCCCGCCCACCGTAGCTTTCAACCACTGCGGTCTCGGCGAGTTTGCTCATGTCGTAGTCGCCGCCCTTGACCAGCACATCGGGCCTGAGTTCTGAGATGAGTTCCAGCGGCGTGTCCTCGTCGAACCAGGTCACCAGGCTCACCGACTCCAGCGCAGCCATCATCACCGCGCGGTCTTCCTGCCTGTTCAGCGGACGGTCGGGTCCCTTGCCCAGGCGGCGCGCCGAGGCGTCGGTGTTCAGTGCCACCACGAGGCTGGCGCCCAGTTGCCGGGCCTGGGCCAGGTAGGTGGCATGGCCGCGGTGCAACACGTCGAACACACCGTTGGTGAACACCAGCGGACGGGGCAGGGCCGCCGCGCGGGAGACGGCCTCCTCGCGTGACGTGACCTTGGCCAGGAAAGCCGGCGCGTTCACGCCGGCTGCGCGCCACCGGCGGCTGCCGAGTTGCGCGAGAGCTCCTTGCGGAAGCGGTTGAGTTCCTGAACGGTCTTGAAGCTCTGGTTCATCAGGAGGCTCATGTTGTGCAGGATGCGCTCGACCACCTTGCTCTCCCAGGCAGCGTCGAACTTGATCTGCTCGCTCAACCAGTGCTCCAGCCACTCCGGGTCGGGCAGGCGGGACTGGATGGTGTCGCGCGGGAACAGGGCTTTGTTCACATGCAGGTTGGTCGGGTGCAGCGCCTGCGCGGTGCGCTTGGCGCTGGCCATGAGCACGCCCACCTTGGTGAAGGCGGCTTTGGCCTCGTCCCCGAACTTCTGGATGGCGCGCTTCATGTAGCGCAGGTAGGCGCCGCCGTGGCGCGCCTCGTCCTGGCTGAGGGTCTGGTAGATGTGCTTGATGACCGGCTCGGTGTGCCATTCGGCCGCACGGCGGTACCAATGGTTCAGGCGGATTTCGCCGCAAAAGTGCAGCATCAGCGTCTCGAGTGCCGGGGCGGGCTCGAACTCGAAGCGCACCTCGTGCAGTTCCTGCTCGGTGGGCACCATTTCAGGCCGAAAGCGCTTGAGGTATTCCATCAGCACCAGCGAGTGCTTCTGCTCCTCGAAGAACCAGATCGACATGAAGGCTGAGAAATCGCTGTCGCCGCGGTTGTCACGCAGGAACATCTCGGTGGCCGGCAGCGCCGCCCACTCAGTGATGGCGTTCATCTTGATGGTCTGCGCCTGTTCCTCGGACAGCAGGCTGGCGTCGAACCGGTCCCAGGGGATGTCCTTGTCCATGTCCCAGCGCACGGACTCGAGTTGCTTGAACAGTTCAGGGTAGAGCATGGTCTTCCTTGCGCAGCCGCTCGACATCGGGCCGCAGGTCTGTCGAGGATTTTAGGCGGCCAAGGCGGGCGGGGCCGATGCGCTGGGTTAGAGTCGTGGCCCCGGCGGAGCCCGCTGCCGGGCTTGCTCTGCCGTACACGCTGTCACGGAGTTTTCAAATGCCGGTTGCCCGCTGCCTGCCTGCCCTCGCTTCCCTGGCCCTGCTGCTGTGCCTGGCAGCCCCTTCCCGCGCCCAGGCCCAGGCACCTGCTGCGGGCGCCCCTGCGGCTGGCTGCCCGGCGCTGCTGCAGCACACCTTCTTGCGGTTGCAGGATGAAAAGCCCCAGTCGCTCTGCCAGTACGCAGGCAAGGTGATCGTGGTGGTGAACACGGCCAGCTACTGCGGTTTCACGTCGCAGTACGCGGGGTTGGAAGCGCTGCATTCCCGCTACAAGGACCGCGGTCTGGTCGTGCTGGGCTTCCCGTCGAATGATTTCGCCCAGGAAAAGGCCAGCAACCAAGAGATCGCGGAATTCTGCGAAAACACCTTTGGCGTGAAGTTCCCCATGTTCGCCAAGAGCAGCGTCACAGGCAAGAACGCCAACCCACTGTTCAGGCAGCTTGCCAGCCAGTCGGGCACTGCCCCGCGCTGGAATTTCTACAAGTACGTCGTGGGCCGGGACGGCCAGTTGGCGTCCAGCTACGGCTCCATCACGGGCCCCCAGGACGGCCGTTTCGTGCGCCAGATCGAAGCCCTGCTGGCAAAATAATTACCAATCGGTCATAATCCGCCCCATTGGTTATTGCCGGGCTTGCCGGGCTGGTTCGGCAGTGGCGCCGTTTGCGGGGTGCACGACAGG
>CAYVGD010000396.1:0-2373 GCA_964450095.1 uncultured Polaromonas sp. | reverse complement strand
GTGCTCGGTGCTCGGTGCTCGGTGCTCGGTGCTCGGTGCTCGGTGCTCGGTGCTCGGTGCTCCCGGCTCAGCCGGCCGGTGGATGGGCCTGCGGCGCCGGGGGTTCGGGCGCCAGCGCCGCCAGCAGGGCCGCCACCACGATGAGCGCGCCGCCCGCCAGGGTTCGGGCGTTGAATTCGGCCGCGTCCATGAGCGCCGACGACACGCTGGCGAACAGCAGTTCGGTGAGCATCACCAGCGCGGTGGTGTGCGCGGCCAGGCGTGCGGCGCCGTACTGCAGCCCCAGGTTGCTGACGAGAAAAGCCAGGCACAGGCCCAGCGCCACCGGCCAGCCGGCGGGCGCGAGCGCGGGCGCCGGCACCACGCTCAACACCAGGCCCAGCGCGCCAGCGGCGCCGGCCATCACCACGCCGCCGCCGAACATGGCGAACATGCGGCCTTCGCTGGCGGTCTGGCCCAGCCGGCGCAGCAGCACGTTGGTCAGGGCAAAGGTCACGCCGCCCATGAGCGCCAGCCAGTCGGCCTGGCTCTGCGGCAGTGGCCAGGGGGAGTCGGGCGACTTCAGCACGATCACCACGCCGGCCAGCGCCAGACCCAGGCGCAGCAGCGAGCCGCGGGTGGGGCGCTCGCCCAGCACCGGCCAAGCGATCAGCACCGACCACGCCGGCATCAGGTAGAACAGCAGCACCACCCGCACCACGTCGCCCGTGGTCACGGCCCAGTTGAAACCGACGTTGGTCAGGCCCGCGGCCGCGGCCAGCAGCCACAGCCCCGGGTGCACGGCGAAGCTGCGCCAGGCCAGGGGCCGCCAGGCCAGCACGCACAGCACGGCCGCGCCATAGACCAGGCAGGTGGCCCACAGCGCGTGCAGCCCCTGCGCCTCGAGGTGCCTGAAGGGCCACCAGGACACGCCCCAGACGAAGGCGTTGACCAGCAGCCCCGCCACGGCCAGGCCGGCCGGCCCGCCGGCCGGCGGGGGGTTCGAGGCGGAGGGCGGTGCGGTCATGGGGTGTGGGCCTGAAAGGACAAGGGCTGGGGGCAGGGCGGGCGTTGGGCGGCGGCAGGGCCGGGCCGGTGCGTCCTGTGTCCTTGCGGCGCGCGGGCAATGCCTTCGGGCGGGTGCCCGGCCGTGTCAGTGGGACTTGTCGCTGCGCGCGATCAGCAGCAGCGCCTCGACCTGGTCCTTGTGGTTGACCAGGTTGCGGCGGTGCCAGCGCTGGATGAGCCACATGAAGCCGGCCACCACCAGGCCGAAGGCGGTGATGGCGCCGAAGGCCGACAGGCCCAGCCCGGTGGACAGCGCGTAAAAGCCGCCCAGGCCCAGGATGCAGGCCTGCTCGTTGAAGTTCTGCACCGCGATCGAGCGGCCCGCGCCCATGAGGTTGTGCCCGCGGTGCTGCAGCAGCGCGTTCATGGGCACCACCAGGAAGCCGCCCAGCCCGCCCAGCAGGATCAGGAAGGGCGCGGCCAGCCAGACGTTGTCGATGAAGTTCATCAGGATCACCAGCAGGCCCATGCCGATGCCCAGCGGCATCAGGCTGGTGGCCTGGTCCAGGCGCATGCGCATGGAGGCGATCACTGCGCCCACGGCCGTGCCGATGGCCACCACGCCCACCAGCGACGAGGCCTGCGTGGTGCTGTAGCCCAGCGCGGCAGCCGCCCAGGCCAGCACGATGTAGCGCAGGTTGCCCGAGACGCCCCAGAACAGCGTGGTGGTGGCCAGCGAGATCTGGCCGAGCTTGTCGCGCCAGAGGGCGGTGTTGCAGCGCCAGAAATCGGGCAGCAATTCCATCCACTTCTGCGGCATGGGGCGCATCTCCACGCCGGTGTCGGGAATGCGGGTGTTGAACCAGGCGGCCAGGCCGTACACGGCGATGAGCACCGCAATGGCTGCCTCGGCCGCGGTGTCCACGCCCGTGTTCACCAGGGGCAGGTCGAACGAGAGCAGGGCCGAAGAGATCACCGGCCCCACCAGTTGTCCGCCCAGCAGCACGCCCAGGATGATGGAGGCGATGGTCAGGCCCTCGATCCAGCCGTTGGCTTTGACCAACTGCGAAGCGGGCAGCAGCTCGGTGAGGATGCCGTACTTGGCCGGCGAATAAGCCGCCGCACCCAGGCCCACCACCGCATAGGCGGCCAGGGGGTGCACGGTGAACAGCATCATGAGGCATCCCACCACCTTGATGGTGTTGCTCACGAACATGACCTGTCCCTTGGGCCGCGAGTCGGCGAAAGCCCCCACGAACGGGGCCAGCACCACATAGAACAGGGCGAACATGGGGACCAGCGCGGCTGGCTGCCACTTCGGCGCGCCGCCGGCCCTCAGCAGTTCCACCGCCACCACGAACAGCGCGTTGTCAGCCAGGGAGCTGA
>CAYVGD010000395.1:0-2378 GCA_964450095.1 uncultured Polaromonas sp. | reverse complement strand
CCCAGGGCCGCGAAGATGGCCACCACCAGCACCATGGCCCAGAAGCCGAACACCACCTCCACCTCGCCCAGCAGGTGCCAGAAGCCCGCGTGCGCCGGCTGCCGGCGTGCCATGCGCTCGAACAGCTGGGTGGAGAAGGTGTGCAGCACGGCCAGGCCGAACAGAACGGCGGCCAGCACGTCGATGAAGTCGTTGGAGACGAAGGCAGGAGGAGAGGCGGTCATGGGCGGGGTCGTGTTCAGGCCGCGAGGCGGCCCGACCTTCGCCACAACCTGCAGCGTCCGTGCGCTGCACCCAGTCGGCAATGTAGGCCACACCGGGGCGCCCTGCGCCTGAACCGGAGCCAAGTCCCCAGGCGGGGCGGGTGTTCGCTCAGCGGCAACCCAGCATGCCCACGCTCAGGCACTGCGCGATGCGCGCCAGGGTCACCGCCGCGTACAGCAGGGCCGTGACCAGCAGCGCCAACCAGCCCTGGTGCCGCCCGGCCAGGCGCGCGGGCAGCAGGCGCCGCGCCAGCGCCAGCCAAGGCCGGTTGAGCACCTGGAAGAGCTGGTAGATCAGGTTGTCCCCGCGGCGGCGGCCGGCCAGCACATGCAGCACGCCCTGGCCTGCAAGCGCCAGCAAGCCGATGTAGAGCACCAGTTGGGCAAGTTGGAGGGCTAGAAGCATGTCAGGCAGCGGCATTGGCTTGGGAGGTTTTGCCCGAGCGTGGCGATCTTCGCCTTGCCGCCGGTGTCCGGAAGGGGGCCGTGAAGTTTTTTCAGCCTAGTGAATACCCTAGGTTAGAGCGGCCTGCGGTGCACCTCGGTGCGCTCGGCAGTGGCCGATTTATCGCATCGAGAAACGGAGGGTCAGGGTTTTCACGGGTGTTGTAAGCACGCATTCAGAAGCCTTCCAAACACCCCTGTTCGCACGTCAGATATCGGTCAGCACCCCTGCGGATAGTCAGCCTCCATGTCGCCATCCGGGCGGCACATTTCATTGTTTAGGAGACGACTTATGGCAGCAGCACAGGCCCCCCGGCCCATGAGCGCCGAAGAGAAGAAGGTGATCTTCGCCTCTTCGCTGGGTACGGTTTTTGAATGGTATGACTTTTACCTGTACGGCTCCTTGGCGGCCATCATCGCCAAGCAGTTCTTCGCAGGCCTGGACCCGACGTCCGCGTTCATCTTCGCGCTCCTGGCCTTTGCCGCCGGCTTCATCGTGCGTCCCTTCGGCGCGCTGGTGTTCGGCCGCCTGGGCGACATGATCGGCCGCAAGTACACCTTTCTGGTCACCATCTTGCTGATGGGTGCCTCCACGTTCATCGTGGGTGTGCTGCCGACCTACGCCACCATCGGCGTGGCCGCCCCCATCATCCTGATCGTGCTGCGCATGCTGCAGGGCCTGGCCCTGGGCGGTGAGTACGGCGGTGCCGCCACCTACGTGGCCGAGCACGCGCCCCACGGCCGCCGCGGTGCCTATACCGCCTGGATCCAGACCACGGCCACGCTGGGCCTGTTCCTGTCGCTGATCGTGATTCTCGGCACCCGCACCATCGTGGGCGAGGCCGCGTTCGCCGACTGGGGCTGGCGTGTTCCGTTCATCGTCTCCATCGTGATGCTGGGCATTTCCGTCTACATCCGCCTGTCGATGAACGAGTCGCCCGCCTTCCAGAAGATGAAGTCCGAAGGCAAGACCTCCAAGGCGCCCCTGGCTGAGTCCTTCGGCCAGTGGAAGAACCTGAAGATCGTGCTGCTGGCCCTGTTCGGCCTGGTGGCCGGCCAGGCCGTGGTCTGGTATTCGGGACAGTTCTACGCGCTGTTCTTCCTGACCTCGGTCCTGAAGGTCGATGGCGCCACCGCCAACATCCTGGTGGCCGCTTCGCTGATCATCGGCACGCCGTTCTTCGTGATCTTCGGCTCCCTGTCGGACAAGATCGGCCGCAAGCCCATCATCCTGGCCGGCATGGCCCTGGCCGCTGCCACCTACTTCCCGCTGTTCGGCGCGCTGACCAAGGCCGCCAACCCGGACCTGGCTGCCGCTCAGGCCAAGAACAAGATCGTGGTGACCGCTGCCGCTGGCGACTGCTCCTTCCAGGGCAACCCCGTGGCCCGCGAGATCGACTTCACCAAGTCCTGCGACATCGCCAAGCGCTTCCTGGCCCAGAACTCGGTGAGCTACGACAACGCCACGGCCTCGGCCGCCGGTCCTGCCGTGATCAAGATCGGCGAGAAGACCATCACCGCGCCCGTCGCCACGGTCCAGAACTCCAAGTTCACCCCCGAGAGCGTCACCGCCATCGCGGCCTTCAAGAAGGAAGTGGCCGAAGCCCTGAAGGAAGCCGGCTACCCAGCCAAGGCCGACCCGGCCAAGGTCGACAAGGTCACCATCATCAT
>CAYVGD010000394.1:0-2382 GCA_964450095.1 uncultured Polaromonas sp. | reverse complement strand
GAGGAGGGCAGGCGCAGCCGGCCCGGGGGACATTCGCGGAGCAGTGCGGCGCCACCCCAGGCCCACACCCCAGGCCACCACACCACCCCAACCTGGCCACCCCCAGAAGCAGCCCGTTGATGGGACAATCCCCGGTTGCCCGCGCAGGCCCTGCGCGAGGGAGTTTCACCATGCTGTATCCCCAGGAATTTGACGTCATCGTGGTCGGTGGCGGCCACGCCGGCACCGAGGCCGCCTTGGCCAGCGCCCGCATGGGCTGCAAGACGCTCTTGCTCACCCACAACATCGAGACGCTGGGCCAGATGAGCTGCAACCCGTCCATCGGCGGCATTGGCAAGGGGCACTTGGTCAAGGAGGTGGACGCCATGGGCGGCGCCATGGCCCTGGCCACCGACGAAGGCGGCATCCAGTTCCGCATCTTGAATTCCAGCAAGGGCCCAGCGGTGCGTGCCACCCGGGCGCAGGCCGACCGCGTGCTTTACAAGGCCGCGATCCGCCGCATGCTGGAGAACCAGCCCAACCTGTGGCTGTTCCAGCAGGCCGTGGACGACCTCATGGTCGAGGGCGACCGGGTGGTGGGCGCGGTCACGCAGGTGGGCATCCGCTTCCGGTCCCGCACCGTGGTGCTGACGGCCGGTACCTTCCTGGACGGCAAGATCCATGTGGGGCTGAACCATTATTCGGCTGGCCGGGCGGGCGATCCGCCGGCAGTTTCCTTGAGCGCGCGCCTGAAAGAGTTGAGGCTGCCCCAGGGCCGCCTGAAGACGGGCACGCCCCCGCGCATCGACGGCCGCAGCATCGACTATGCCAAGTGCATCCGCCAGCCAGGCGATGGCATGGAGGGCGGCGAAGGGGACAGCGTGCCGGTGTTCAGCTTCATGGGCCACGGCGTGGCGCATCCCGAGCAGGTGCCGTGCTGGATCACCCACACCAACGAGCGCACGCACGAGATCATCCGCTCCGGCTTTGACCGCAGCCCCATGTTCACCGGCAAGATCGACGGCGTCGGGCCGCGCTACTGCCCCAGCGTGGAAGACAAGATCAACCGTTTCGCCGGCAAGGACAGCCACCAGATTTTCCTGGAGCCAGAGGGGCTGACCACGCATGAGGTCTATCCCAACGGCATCTCGACCAGCCTGCCTTTTGACATCCAGTACGAGCTGGTGCGGTCCATGGTCGGGCTGGAGAACGCGCACATCCTGCGGCCCGGCTACGCCATCGAGTACGACTATTTCGACCCGCGCTCGCTCAAGAGCAGCTTCGAGACCCAGCAGATCCAGGGCCTGTTCTTTGCGGGACAGATCAACGGCACCACCGGGTACGAGGAAGCCGCCGCCCAGGGCATGTTTGCCGGCATCAACGCCGCACTCCAGTGTCAGGGCAGGGCCCCCTGGGTGCCGCGCCGCGACGAGGCGTATCTCGGCGTGCTGGTGGACGACCTCATCACCAAGGGTGTGACCGAGCCCTACCGCATGTTCACCAGCCGGGCCGAGTACCGGCTGATGCTGCGAGAAGACAACGCGGACATGCGGCTCACGGAGGTGGCCCGGCAAATGGGTCTGGTGGACGATGCCCGCTGGGATGCTTTCAACCGCAAGCGCGACGCGGTTTCACGTGAAACAGAACGTCTGCGCTCGGTCTGGGTGAACCCCAGCAACCTGCCGGCGCCTGAGGCTGAGCGCGTCCTGGGCAAGGCCATCGAGCGGGAATACAGGCTGTTTGACCTGCTGCGACGCCCTGGCGTGAGTTACCAGGCGCTCGCGTCCCTGGACGGCGGCAGGCACGCCAACCCCGAACTGGTTCCACGTGAAACAGACGAGCCGGCCTTGCCGGCCCACGTTCGTGCCGAGGTGATCGAACAGGTGGAGATTTCTGCGAAGTATGCCGGGTACATCGACCTGCAGAAAACCGAGGTGGAGCGCGCCGCCCACTATGAAAACCTGAAGCTGCCGGCCGAGCTGGACTACATGCAGGTCGGAGCCCTGAGCGTCGAGGTGCGCCAGAAGCTGGCCAAGCACCGGCCCGACACCCTGGGTCAGGCGTCGCGCATTTCGGGTGTCACCCCGGCCGCGATCTCCCTGCTGCTGGTGCACCTGAAGAAAAACCTGTGGAAAAACCTGCCCCGCGCTGACCAGGCTGGGGCGGCCGAGAAGGCTGCCGCATGAGCGGCCCGGGCCGCAGCACCCTGGACACGGGGCTGGCCGAGCTCGGCCTCCAGCTTTCAGGGCCCCAGCGCGTCCAGCTCATGGATTACCTGGGGCTGATCAAGAAATGGAATCAGGTCTACAACCTCACGGCCGTGCGCGATGAGGCTGAGATGCTCACGCATCACCTGCTCGACAGCTTGGCGGCCGTGGCTCCGCTGACGGCATCAACGGCTAC
>CAYVGD010000393.1:0-2393 GCA_964450095.1 uncultured Polaromonas sp. | reverse complement strand
GAGGAAGCCTTGATCGAGCCGGCCGGCGAGATGTGGTCGGTGGTGATGGAGTCGCCAAAGAGCGCCATGATGCGGGCGCCGCGCACGCCCACCTCGGCCTGCGCCGCTGCGGCCGGGGGCATGAGCGCGAAGTCCGCGAAGAACGGCGGCTCGGCGATGTAGGTGCTGGGCGGCCAGTCGCAGGCCTGGCCGCTGCTGCCGCGGATTTCGCCCCACAGCAGGCCCGGCTCGCTGCGCACCTTGGCGTAGCTGGCGCGGTAGGCCGGGCCGTCCAGGGCCACGTCCATGAGCGCCTGCACCTCCTCGCTGCTGGGCCAGATGTCGCGCAGGTACACGTCCTGCCCGTCATGGCCCTGGCCGAGCGGCTCGGTCTGCAGGTCCCTGAGCACGCTGCCGGCAATGGCGTAGGCCACCACCAGCGGCGGGCTGGCCAGGAAGTTGGCCTTGATGTTCGGGTGGATGCGCGCCTCGAAGTTGCGGTTGCCCGACAGCACTGCCGCGCACACCAGGTCGCCTTCGGTGATGGCCTCGTTGAGCTCGGGGGTGAGGTCACCCGAGTTACCGATGCATGTCATGCAGCCGTAGCCAACGAGCGAAAAGCCCAGCTGCGCGAGGTCGGGCAGCAGCCCGGCGCGGCTGAGGTACTCAGTGACCATGCGCGAGCCCGGGGCCAGCGAGGTCTTGATGTGGCGCGGCACGGACAGACCGCGCTCGACCGCCTTGCGCGCCAGCAACCCGGCCGCCAGCATCACGCCGGGGTTGGAGGTGTTGGTGCAGCTGGTGATGGCGGCGATCAGCACATCGCCATGGCCCACGGTGATGTCGTGCACATGCATCTCGGGGGGCGGCGCCAGCGACTGGGCTGCCGTCAGCGTGGGGCGGTTGGCGTCCATCTCCACCACGAAGGCCCCCGCCCCGGCCGGCACCGGCGGGCTGACCGGTGTTTTCTCGGTCTTGCCCTCGTCGGTGTGGCGCAGTTGCTGGCGCGTGCCCAGGAGCGCCGCACTCTGGCCGAAACCGTTGTCGGTCACGGGCTTGGAAAAGAGGGTCTTGAACTGCTGGGCCACTTGGCCGAGCTCGATGCGGTCTTGAGGCCGACGGGGACCGGACACGCTGGGCGTGACCTCCGACAGGTCCAGGCTCACCACCTTGGAGTAACCCACCTGCCCGGCCAGCGGAATGCCGAAGAGGCCCTGCGCGCGGAAGTAGGCCTCGAAGGTCTCGATCTCCTCGCGGCTGCGGCCCGTGCCCCAGAAATAGTCGATCGTCTTTTCATCGACCGGAAAGAACCCCATGGTGGCGCCGTACTCGGGGGCCATGTTGGCCAGCGTCGCCCGGTCGGGCACGGCCAGGGTGCGCGCGCCCTCGCCGAAGTATTCGACGAACTTGCCCACCACCTTTTCCTTGCGCAGCATCTCGGTCACGCGCAGCACCAGGTCGGTGGCGGTCACGCCCTCGCGCAGGCGGCCGGTCATCTCGAACCCCACCACGTCGGGCGTGAGGAAGTACAGCGGCTGGCCCAGCATGGCCGACTCGGCCTCGATGCCGCCCACGCCCCAGGCCACCACGCCCAGGCCGTTGATCATGGTGGTGTGGCTGTCGGTGCCGACCAGCGAGTCCGGGTAGTACATCGGCGGCCCCTCGGGTGCGCGGCTGCAGTGCACGCCGCGGGCCAGATACTCGAGGTTCACCTGGTGCACGATGCCAAAACCCGGTGGCACCACGCCAAAGGTCTGGAAGGCCTGCATGCCCCACTTGAGGAATTGGTAGCGTTCGCGGTTGCGCTGGAACTCCAGCTTCATGTTGAGGTCGATCGAGTCGGCCGCGCCGTAGTGGTCCACCATCACCGAGTGGTCGATCACCAGGTCCACCGGCACCAGCGGCTCGATGCGGCGCGGGTCGTGCCCCAGCCGCACGGCAGCGCTGCGCATGGCGGCGAGGTCCGCCAGCAGCGGCACGCCCGTGAAGTCTTGGAGCAGCACGCGCGCGACCACGAAGGGAACCTCTTCGGTGCGCTCGGCAAGGGGCTGCCACTGCGCCAGCTGCTCCACATGCGCCGGCGTGACCTTGCGCCCGTCGCAGTTGCGCAGCACCGACTCGAGCACGATGCGCAGCGACACCGGCAGCCGCGCCACGTTCGGGTACTGCTCGGCCAGGGCCCTGAGCGAATAGAACGCCGCCTGCTCGCCCGAGGCGTTGGCAAAGGTCTGGCGGGTGTGGTCGAACGCGTGGGTGCGCGTGGCCGGCGAGGGTGTGACGGCCGCGGCGGTGGGTGTGTCGGCCGTGGAGCTGGGGGAGGCGGTCAAGGCGGACTCCTCGTCGGTGCGGACAAATCGAAAGGTCTTCGATTCATTCTGGCAGCGGCCTCGACCGAACAAAAACTCAGCCGGTGA
>CAYVGD010000392.1:0-2411 GCA_964450095.1 uncultured Polaromonas sp. | reverse complement strand
AGACGCGTGGCCTGACCAAGGAGTTCAAGGGCTTCGTGGCGGTCAACCAAGTGGACCTGCAGGTCCAGCGTGGGCACATCCACGCCATCATCGGCCCCAACGGTGCTGGCAAGACCACCTACTTCAACCTGCTCACCAAGTTCCTGCCGCCCACGTCGGGCAGCATCACTTTCAATGGCGTCGACATCACGCACGAGAAGCCCGCCCAGACCGCGCGTCGCGGCATCGTGCGCTCTTTCCAGATCTCAGCCGTGTTCCCGCACATGACGGTGCTGGAGAACGTGCGGGCGGCGCTGCAGCGCAAGATGGGCACGTCCTTTTATTTCTGGCGCTCCGAGAAGTCGCTCTGGCACCTGCACGACCGCGCCCGCGAACTGCTCGGCCAGGTGGACCTGCAGGACTTTGCGGACGAGCTCACCGTCAACCTGCCCTACGGCCGAAAGCGCGCGCTGGAGTTGGCCACCACGCTGGCGCTGGAGCCCGAACTGATGCTGCTGGACGAGCCCACGCAGGGCATGGGCCACGAGGACGTGGACCGCGTGACCCAGCTGATCAAGAAAGTCTCGGTCGGCCGCACCATCCTGATGGTCGAGCACAACATGAACGTGGTCTCGCGCATTGCCGACCGCATCACGGTGCTGCAGCGCGGCGCTGTCATTGCCGACGGTCCGTACGACGAGGTGTCCCGCAACCCGCTGGTGATCGAGGCCTACATGGGCTCGGCCGAAACCGAACTGGTGGGAGCGCATTGATGGCCACCGAATTCCTGCACATCTCCGACCTCAACGCCTGGTATGGCGAGTCACACATCCTCCACGGCGTGAACCTCACCGTCAACGAAGGCGAGGTGGTGTGCCTGCTGGGTCGCAACGGTGCGGGCCGCACCACCACGCTGCGCGCCATCGTGGGCCTGACGGGCGCGCGCACCGGCTCCATCCGCGTGCGCGGCGAGGAAGCCATCCGCATGTCCTCGCACAAGGTCGCGCGCCTGGGCGTGGGTTACTGCCCCGAGGAGCGCGGTATCTTCGCCAGCCTGTCGGCGGAAGAGAACCTGATGCTGCCGCCTGCCGTGGCGCAGGGCGGCATGGGGCTGGACGAGATCTACGCCATGTTCCCCAACCTGAAGGAACGCGCCAACAGCCCTGGCACGCGGCTTTCGGGCGGCGAGCAGCAGATGCTGGCCGTGGCTCGCATCCTGCGCACCGGCGCGCGCCTGTTGCTGCTCGATGAAATTTCCGAGGGCCTGGCGCCCGTGATCGTGCAAAAACTCGCCGAGACCATCCGCACGCTCAAGGCCAAGGGCTATACCGTGGTGCTGGTCGAGCAGAACTTCCGCTTTGCCGCGCCGCTGGCCGACCGCTTCTACGTCATGGAGCACGGCCGCATCGTCCAGCAGTTCAGCCGGGACGAACTGGCCGAGAACACCAAGATGCTGCAGGAGTACCTGGGCGTTTGAGCCGCCCGGTGCCCCGCTCGCTTCCCATCATCCACCCAAGAGAGGAACTAGCCATGAAACTCAAGACCCTCGCCGCATCCATCGCCCTGGCCGTGGGCACCTTCGGTGCCGTCGGCACCCAGGCCCAGGCACCCGGTCCGGTCAAGATCGGCTTCATCACCGACATGTCCAGCCTGTTTGCCGACATCGACGGCCCGGCCGGCGCGGAAACCATCCGCATGGCCGTGCAGGACTTCGGCGGCAAGGTGCTCGGTCGCCCCATCGAGGTGCTGACCGCCGACCACCAGAACAAGGCCGACGTGGCCAGTTCCAAGGCGCGCGAGTGGATCGACAAGGACGGACTGTCCATGCTCGTGGGCGGCACCAGTTCCGGTGCAGCCATCGCCATGTCCAAGGTGGCGGCCGAGAAAAAGCGCCCCTACATCGTGATCGGTGCCGGCTCCTCGCGCCTGACCAACGAGGACTGCACGCCCTACACCGTGCACTACGCCTACGACACCGTGGCCCTGGCCAAGGTGGCCGGCTCGGCCCTGGTGAAGGCGGGCAACAAGAACTGGTTCTTCCTGACCGCCGACTACGCGTTCGGTCATTCGCTGGAGGCCGACGCCAGCGCCGTGGTCAAGGCCAACGGCGGCACGGTGGCGGGCTCGGTGCGCCACCCGCTCAATGCCTCTGACTTCTCGTCCTTCCTGCTGCAGGCCCAGGGCTCCAAGGCCCAGATCCTGGCCATGGCCAACGCCGGTGGCGACACCATCAACGCCATGAAGGCCGCGCGCGAGTTCGGCATCAACCGCAACATGAAGGTGGCCGGCCTGCTGGTGTTCATCAACGACGTGCACAGCCTGGGGCTGAACACCGTCGAGGGACTGCAACTGGCTGACAGCTGGTACTGGAACCAGGACGACGCCAGCCGCGCCTTCGCCCGCCGCTTCTTCGAGAAGTTCAAGCGCATGCC
>CAYVGD010000391.1:0-2417 GCA_964450095.1 uncultured Polaromonas sp. | reverse complement strand
GTGACGCCGCCGCCGATCATCTCGGCGATCGAGCCGGTCACCACCACGGCCGGCAGGTCCGGGTCGAGGCTGGCGTGGGCGCGCTTCATGGCGCCTTCGGTGCCTTCGCGGCCAAGCTGTTCCTCGGCCAGGCCCGTCACCACGATGGGCAGCTCGTGCGGCGGCAGGGCGTCCGTGTAGTGCAGCACGCTGGTGACCGGCAGGTTCTCGCAGCCCACCGGGCCGTCGATCACCACCTGCAGCCCCTTGATCGCGGTGAAGACGTACACCGCGCCCCAGTAGCCGCCTGCGCGGTCATGGTCGAGGACGAACATCAGCCCATCTCCTCGGCCTTGCGGCGTTTGGCCTGTTTCTCGCGCTGGCGCTGCACGTCCGCGCGAAAGGCCGGGAAGGCAGGGGGCACTTCGCTCCACACGCCGGCCTGGTCGGCCTGGCCCACCTCGCCGAAGAAATCGGCCATGGTGTCAAAGCGCGACTGGTTCGCCAGCGCCGCCTGGACCACCTGCACCAGCGAGCCGGCGGCGGCCGGTCCCATGAGCGGGCGGGCGGAAATCAGGTTGGTGAAGTACAGCGACGGGATGCGCGCTTCCTTGGCTTTTTGCACCACGGGCGTGGTGCCGATCGCCAGCTGCGGCCTGTGTTCGGCGACGGCGGCCAGGTCCTGCTCCAGCGATGCGCGGAACTGCACCTGCACGCCGCGCTCACGCAGCCACTGGGCATCGAGCGCGTTCCATTCGGTGGCCGGGCAGGCCGAGCCCACGTAGCGCAGGTCTGCGCCGCATTCGACAAGCCAGCGGCCCACGAGCAGCTCTGAGCCTTCGTAGCCGCTCAGGGTGATGCGGCCGTTGATCTTCTGGGTGAGCGCCGCCTTGAGCGCAGCCTGGGCCTGGTTCTGCGCCAGGGCGATCAGTTCAGGGGCCACGCCCGCGGCCTGGCCGATGGCGGCCAGCCAGGTGTGCGTGCCTTCGATGCCCACGGGGGCCGAGCCCACCACCGGGCGGCCGGCCGCGCGGAATTCGCGCACGCTGGCCTGGTAGAAGGGATGGATGGCGGCCACCACGGTGCCATCGAGCGCGGCGTAGAGCTCGCGCCATTCGCGGGTGGGCACCACGCTGCCGACGGCCAGGCCCATGGGCGCGAGCATCTGGCCGATGGTCATCGGGTCGGCGGGGAACATCTCGCCCAGCAGCGTTACCGTGGGCAGTGCCTGGCGGGGCTGGCGCGGTGCAGGCACCGGGCCGGCCAGCACTTCCTGGCGAGCGACCTTGAGCATGGCGGCGGCCAGAACGTCTTTGGCCTCGGCATGCGTGGGCACGCCGAAGCCGGGAACGTCGATGCCGATCACGCGCACGCCGTCGATGGTGGCCGGCAGCAACTGCAGCGGCACGCCACTGGCGGTCGGTACGCACAGGTTGATGACCACGATGGCGTCGAGCTTGGCCGGGTCCGCCTGGGCGTGTACCGCGTCACGGATGTCCTCGAACAGCTTGCCGGTGACCAGGGTCTCGGAGTTGAAGGGCACGTAGCCCACGCTGCGGCGTGCGCCGTAGAAGTGCGAGGTGAAGGTCAGGCCGTACACGCAGCAGGCCGAACCCGACAGGATGGTGGCCACGCGCCGCATGCGCAGGCCCACGCGCAGCGAGCCGAAGGCCGGGCACATGCTCTGGGGCTGTTCGTGCGGGCCGCGGGGGTAGTCGCTGGCGTAGCGCGCCAGCACATCGGCCTTGCCGGCGTTCGCGCTGGCCGCCTGCGCGGCCTCGCGCAGCAGCTCGGAGCCGCCGTGGCAGGCCGAGCGGCCCTCGGTGGGCAGCGCGTGGATGGGGATGGTGGCGGCCATGGTGGGTGCTGCCTTCAGGCCGGGTCGTAGACCACTTCGAGGGTGGGGCGCGTGACGCTCTGGGCGCCGCACATGTCGACCTCGGTGGCTGGCTCGAGCACCACGCCCCGGCCGACCGCGTCGGCGCTGAACAGGCCCAGCAGCGCATCCTGCGTCATGGGCTTGGGCCGCTGGGGCGGCGCCTCGGCCACCTGGTGGGCCAAGCCTGCGAACAGCGGGCCCCACTCGCCGTCGGGGCGGCCGATGATCTCGTAGCTGGCGCTCTTGCGGCGGATGTCCTCGTTGGCGGGGATGGCGGCCAGGACGGGGATGCCCGCGGCCTCGGCGAAGGCCGCAGCCTCCCCGGTACCGTCGTCCTTGTTGATCACCATGCCGGCCACGCCGACGTTGCCGCCGAGCTTGCGGAAGTACTCCACGGCCGAGCACACGTTGTTGGCCACGTAGAGCGACTGCAGGTCGTTGCTGGCGACCACGATGACCTTCTGGCACATGTCGCGGGCGATCGGCAGGCCGAAGCCGCCGCAGACCACGTCGCCCAGGAAGTCGAGCAGCACGTAGTCGAAGCCCCAGTCGTGGAAGC
>CAYVGD010000390.1:0-2422 GCA_964450095.1 uncultured Polaromonas sp. | reverse complement strand
CACCACCTCCAGCAGCGTCTTCGTTTCGGCCGCCGTGGTCACGCCGGCGGGGTCGTCGATCTGGCCGCCGCAGCGCTGGGCCATCCATTCGCAAAAATCCATCACGTTCGACCAGCGCGCAGCCGCCACCTGCTCGCTGTCTTCGGCGTCGTACAGGTGCTGCTCGTAGCCGATGTCCTTGAGCCACTCCATGAGGAAGGACAACGAAGCCTCGGCGCCCGAGGTGTGGCGCGCACGGAACTCCAGGTCGTTCACGTAGCGGCCGAACTCCTGCAGCGAGCCCAGGGTCTTGCCCGACAGCACCGAGCCCAGCGAGTTGCTAAGCAGCGATTCGAACAGGCTGAGCTTGTACTGGCTGGCAAAGGTGCCCAGCGCGCCCAGCGTGGCGTGGCCGATGCCGCGCTTGGGACTGGTGATGGCGCGCATGAAGGCCGGATCGTCGTCGTTGTTGACGATGAGCCGCAGCCAGGCGCACAGGTCCTTGACCTCGGCCCGGTCGAAAAAGCTCTGCCCGCCCGAGACCTTGTACGGAATCTGCGCCTTGCGCAGCGCCTTCTCGAACGGCTTGGCCTGGTGGTTGGCGCGGTAGAGCACGGCAAAGTCGCGCCATTCGCGGTGGGGGCTGTCGCCGTTGCCGGCGCGCAGGCTCTGGATGCGCGCCACCGCGCGCTCGGCTTCGTGCTCCTCGTTGTCGCAGTCCATCACCCGCACCGGCTCGCCCTCGCCCAGTTCCGAGAACAGCGTCTTGGGAAACAGCTTGGGGTTGGGCCCGATCACGTTGTTGGCGGCGCGCAGGATGGCGCTGGTCGAGCGGTAGTTCTGCTCGAGCTTGACCACCTTGAGCGTGGGAAAGTCCTCGGGAAGTTTTTTCAGGTTGTCCAGCGTGGCGCCGCGCCAGCCGTAGATGGACTGGTCGTCATCGCCCACGGCGGTGAAGCGCCCGCGTTCGCCCACCAGCAGCTTGAGCAGCTCGTACTGGGTGGCGTTGGTGTCCTGGTACTCGTCGACCAGCACATGGCGCAGCGCGGTCTGCCAGCGCTCGCGCACTTCGGGGAAGTCGCGCAGCAGCTTGAGCGGAAGGCCAATCAAGTCATCGAAGTCCACGCTCTGGTAAGCCGTGAGGCGCTCCTCGTAACGCGCCATGATGCGCGCCAGCGAGACCTCTTCCGCGTCCTTGGCCTGCGCCTCGGCCTGCGCCGCGTTGAGGCCCTGGTTCTTCCAGAGGCTGATGGTCCACTGCCACTGGCGCGCCGTGGCCGCGTCGGTGCTGCCGCCTGCGTCCTTGAGGATGCTGGTCACGTCGTCGCTGTCCAGGATGCTGAACTGGGGTTTGAGCCCCAGCACCCCGCCGTCCTGGCGAAGCAGGCGCACGCCCAGGGCGTGGAAGGTGCAGATCAGCACGCCCTGCGCGCTCTTGCCGATCAGGCCCTTGGCCCGCTCGCGCATCTCGGCGGCGGCCTTGTTGGTGAAGGTGATGGCCGCCACCTGCTCGGGCTTCAAGCCCGCCTGGATGAGGCGGCCGATCTTGTGCGTGATCACCCGCGTCTTGCCCGAGCCGGCGCCGGCCAGCACCAGGCAGGGGCCGCCCAGAAAGTTCACGGCCTCCTGTTGTGCGGTGTTCAGGCCGGCGATCGACTGGGCCAGGGAGGCGGCAAAGGACATGCGGGGCAGATGCAGGCCCCCAAAGGGGCGTTGAAAAGACAGGCGGCCGAAGAAGCTTCGGCCGCCAAGAAGACAAATGATAGCGAGGAACGGTCGAGTTCCCGGCAGGCGTGCGCATGCGCACCCTGGAGACAGGCGGGTAGCGATGCCGGACGGCACAATCGCCGCTGTGCTTCACATCCTGCAAGTCACCTTTCCCTTTTTTGCACTGGTGCTGGCGGGCTATGCCGCCACACGCCGCGGCCTGCTCCCCGTGGCCGCGATCCCGGGCCTGAACGCTTTCGTGCTGTTCTTCGCCCTGCCGTGCATGCTGTTCCGGTTCGGGGCCAAGACCCCCTTGGCGCAATTGCTGGACGTGCGGCTGGCTGCGGTCTACCTGCTGGCTGGCCTGCTCATCGTGGTGGCCACGGTCTGGCTCACGCGGCGCGGCCGCATCGGCTGGAACGACGCGGCCTTTGGCGCCCTGGTGGCGGCCTTCCCCAATTCGGGTTTCATGGGCGTGCCCCTGCTGGTGGCGCTGCTGGGCGCGCAGGCCGCGGGCCCGATCATCGTCACCCTGGTGCTGGACCTGGTGATCACCAGCAGCCTGTGCATTGCGCTGTCGCGCCTGGACGCCTCGGGCCTGCAGGGGGCCGAGCAGGCGGCGGCCAAGGCGCTCAGGGGTGTGGCGTCCAACCCCATGCCCTGGTCCATCCTGCTGGGCGCGCTTTTCTCGGGCACCGGTTGGCATCTGCCCGGGCCGCTGGCGCCGACCGTGGGC
>CAYVGD010000389.1:0-2422 GCA_964450095.1 uncultured Polaromonas sp. | reverse complement strand
GGGGTCGTCTCAGAATTCGGAAAATAAAGCACGCTAAGGCGTAGTCACCCCGTGACTCCCCCGCGCCGATGCAGCGAGCTTCGTTCCGTCTTGCAGTGACGCAATCAGCGGGCAGGAAACGTTCCCTTTCCGCGCATGGCAGGCGCACACCAGTTCAGACAGCACGGCCTCCATGCGTGCCAAGTCGGCCATCTTCTCGCGCACATCCTTGAGCTTGTGCTCGGCCAGGCCGCTGGCTTCCTCGCAATGGGTGCCATCCTCCAGCCGCAGTAGCTCGGCGATTTCGTCCAGGCTAAAGCCCAGCCGCTGGGCCGATTTCACGAACCGCACTCGTGTTACATCCGCCTCGCCATAGCGGCGAATGCTGCCATAGGGCTTGTCTGGCTCCGGCAGCAGGCCCTTGCGCTGGTAGAACCGGATGGTCTCCACATTGACCCCGGCCGCCTTGGCAAAAACGCCAATGGTCAGATTCTCAAAATTAATTTGCATATCGCTTGACTCCGTACATAACTACGGAAGTAAGCTTAAGCTATCCAAACCAAATTTGAAAGGACAAGCGTATGTCTGAACCACAAAACGGGCGCGGCGCGCTCTTCGCCGGTGGGCTGGCCGCCATTCTTGCGTCGGCCTGCTGCCTGGGGCCGCTGGTTTTGATCGCCTTGGGGTTCAGCGGGGCATGGATCGGCAACCTGACGGTGCTGGAACCCTATCGCCCGATCTTCATCGGCGCAGCGCTGGTCGCGCTGTTTTTCGCCTGGCGGCGCATCTACCGCCCGGCGCAAGCCTGCAAACCGGGTGAGGTCTGCGCGATTCCCCAAGTGCGAGCTACTTACAAGCTCATTTTCTGGATCGTGGCCGCGCTGGTCCTGGTCGCGCTCGGATTTCCCTACGTCATGCCATTTTTCTATTAATCACAGGAGTTCATCATGAAAAAACTGTTTGCCGCCCTCGCCCTCGCTGCCGTTGTTGCCCCCGTGTGGGCCGCCACCCAGACCGTCACGCTGTCCGTACCGGGCATGACCTGCTCCACCTGCCCGATCACCGTCAAGAAGGCGATTTCCAAGGTCGAAGGCGTCAGCAAAATTGACGTGACCTTCGAGACACGCGAAGCGGTTGTCACGTTCGATGATGCCAAGACCAGCGTGCAGAAGCTGACCAAGGCAACCGGAGACGCGGGCTATCCGTCCAGCGTCAAGCAGTGAGCCACTGAACCCGAACCTGGGGCGATCATGGGACTGATTACACGCATTGCCGACAAGGCTGGCGCGCTTGGCAGCGTTGTTTCCGCGATGGGATGCGCTGCCTGTTTCCCGGCTATCGCCAGCCTGGGCGCGGCCATCGGCCTTGGCTTTCTACAGGAATACGAAGGGTTGTTTATCTCCAAGCTGCTGCCGCTGTTCGCAGTCGTGGCTTTGCTGGCGAATGCACTGGGCTGGCTGAGTCATCGGCAATGGTACCGCAGCCTGCTCGGGATGGTCGGCCCAGCCATCGTGCTGGCGGCCATGCTCTTGTTTTTTGGCAATTGGTGGACGGCGAACCTCCTCTATGTCGGTCTGGCCTTAATGATCGGGGTGTCGATCTGGGATCTGCTCTCACCGGCCAACCGCCGCTGCGAACTACCACCCAAACACGGCTAACTGCATTGGCAGTTGCCGAAACGAAAAGGAACGATGCAATGTATTTGAATATCACCGGAATGACCTGCGACTCGTGCGCGACACATGTCAAGGACGCCCTGGAGAAAGTGCCGAGCGTGCTGTCGGCGCTCGTGTCCTACCCGAAAGGCTCCGCGCAACTCGCCACCGATCCCGGCACCTCGCCAGAGGCGCTGACCGCCGCTGTGGCCGGCCTCGGCTACAAGGCCACACCCGCCGATGCCCCATCCACTTCAGCGCGGGGCAGACTGCTTGGCAAGGCGCTGGGATGGCTGGGCGGTGGCGACAAGGCTGGTGGTGATGGGGACGGACTGCACGTCGCCGTTATTGGCAGCGGCGGAGCCGCGATGGCGGCGGCGCTGAAGGCCGTCGAGCAAGGTGCGAACGTCACGCTGATCGAGCGCGGCACCATCGGCGGTACTTGCGTCAATGTCGGCTGCGTGCCGTCCAAGATCATGATCCGCGCTGCCCATATCGCCCATTTGCGCCGTGAAAGCCCATTCGACAGTGGCATCGCGGCGACTGTGCCTGCGATTGATCGCAGCAAACTACTGGCCCAGCAGCAGGCGCGCGTCGATGAGCTGCGCCACGCCAAGTACGAAGGCATCCTGGACAGCAACCCGGCCATCACCGTGCTGCATGGTGAAGCGCGTTTCAAGGACGACCAGAGCCTTGCCGTCCGTTTAAACGATGGCGGCGAGCGTGTGGTGGCGTTCGACCGCTGCCTGGTCGCCACGGGTGCCAGCCCGGCCGTGCCGCCGATTCCG
>CAYVGD010000388.1:0-2423 GCA_964450095.1 uncultured Polaromonas sp. | reverse complement strand
CCGGGCACCGGGCACCGGGCACCGGGCACCGGGCACCGGGCACCGGGCACCGGGCACCGGGCTGCGGGCTGCGGGCTGCGGGCTGCGGGCTGGCGCAGACTGTGGTTGGCCGCGTGGCAGCGGCCACGCCGCGAGCCAGCCGTCACACAATGCCGGCATGTGCGCGCACTACCAGGGCCTTCGCCAGCCCAAGAGCTACCTTGAATGCTTCGGCGCGCAGCCGCCCGCGGACGTGCTGCGCACCGACATTTGGCCCGGCCATGAAAGCGGCTTCATCCGCCGCCCGCCGGAGGCCGACGCAGGCGACGAGGCGGTCCCGGAGCGCGAGGCGCTGCGCGGCGTGTTCGGGCTGGTGCCGCACTGGAGCCGGGGCCTCGACATCGCCAAGCGCACCTACAACGCGCGCAGCGAAACCGTGGCCGACAAGCCGAGCTTTCGCGACGCCTGGCGGCGGGCGCAGCACTGCATCATTCCGGCCGAGTCGATCTTCGAGCCCGACTGGCGCAGCGGCCGTGCGGTGCCCACGCGCATCTTCCGCGGCGATGGCCGGCCCATGGGACTGGCAGGCCTTTGGGCCAGCTGGACCTCGCCGCAGGGGGAGCGCTTGCTGAGCTTCACGATGCTGACCATCAACGCCGACACCCACCCGCTGATGAACCGGTTCCACCGGCCCGGCGAGGAAAAGCGCATGGTGGTGGTGCTGCCCGAGGCGCAATACGGGCCATGGCTGAGCGCCCGCCCGCAGGACAGCCTGTCGTTCCTGCGACCGTACCCGGCCGAGGCCCTGGCCACTGAAGCGCCCGAGGCGCGCGACCTGTTCGGCTGAAGACGGCCACAGGCGCGGGTGCACCGGGGGTGCGGCGGCCGGGCCAGTGAGCAGCGGGTGTCGCTCGTCGATAGTCATTGCTGCTTGTGGCTTGTGGCTGGTGGCTTGTGGCTTGTGGCTTGTGGCTTGTGGCTTGTGGCTTGCGGTTTGTGGCTTGTGGCTTGCGGCCAGCTGCTTTCCGTGCGCTCCTTGCTGTGTGCCGATGGCCAGCCTCCAGGCACCGATTGCCCCCTGGCTGCCCCAGGGGCTTTGCCGGCCAGCTGCGGAGTGCGCGCGGGGCCGGCCGCAGAATCGCCAGCCCGAGCCCCATATCAGAGGATGCACGCATGCCCAGCCTTCCAGACATCAGCGCCCGCACCATCGACGGGCAGGACCTGCCTCTGTCCAACTTCCAGGGCCAGGTGGTACTGGTGGTCAATACGGCCAGCGCCTGCGGCTTCACGCCGCAGTTCGCAGGCCTGCAGAAGCTGCATGAGCAGTTTTCCGGGCGCGGGGTGTCGGTGATCGGCTTTCCGTGCAACCAGTTCGGCAGCCAGGACCCGGGCAGCGACGGCGAAATCCTGGGTTTTTGCCAGAAGAACTACGGCGTGAGCTTTCCCATGATGAGCAAGGTGGAAGTCAACGGCCCGAACGCCCACCCTCTTTATAAGTGGCTCACCAGCGCAGCCCCCGGCGTGCTGGGCACCGAAGCCATCAAGTGGAACTTCACCAAGTTCCTCATCGGCCGCGACTGCCAGGTGATCAAGCGCTACGGCTCCATGGACAAGCCCGAAGCGCTGGCGCGGGACATCGAGGCGGCGCTGGCTGCCTAGAACAGCTCGCCCTGGGGCACCGGCGGCGGCAGCGCCCGACCGTCGGGCCGGGCCTGCATGGCCTCAGCGATGCACAGGAAGTCGGCCTCGGTGATGCGCAGGTGCCCGTAGCGGAACACGCTGCCCCAGTGCTGCAGGCTGGGAATGAAACCCAGCCGGCCCAGCAGCGGCTCAATGGGCGCAACTTGGCTGGGCCAGTAATCCACCTCGATGCACCAGGGCACGAAATCGGCGGCCACCTCCTGCCCGAGGTCGCGCAGGCGGGGCTGCGCGTCGCGGATGCGGCCGATGGCGGTGAAGGCCCGCAGCGGCGCGCCGTCCGGATGCCGCTGGCGCGGGGAATAAAACACCAGCCCGTCACCGGCCTGCATGCGCCGCAGCGGCTGGTCGCTGCCGTGGTTCATCTGCGCAAAGCCGCCGGCCACGCCCAGGCGCACATGGGCCAGGCTCACGACGCCGATCCAGTGGTTCATGGCCGCAGTAGCGCACCGCCGGTGCGCGCGGCACAGGCCCGCGCCGTGCGAGAGGGCGTCAGCCGTTCTCGAATTCGGTGTTCAGCACCACGGTGCTGGTGGTGCGAGAGACACCGGGCACCGACTTGATCTGGTAGATCACGTCTTCCAGCGCGCGCGCATGCGCGCAGCGCACCTTGGCCAGGTAGTCGTACTCGCCGGCCACGCTGTGCAGCTCGATCACCTCGGGCAGGCCCCGCAGGCGCGGCGCCACATCTCGGCAGTGCACGCCGCCGTCGTTGCGGATGGCCACGAAGGCCGTGAAATGCTGGC
>CAYVGD010000387.1:0-2432 GCA_964450095.1 uncultured Polaromonas sp. | reverse complement strand
TGCCGGTTTCTACTACTGGGTGCCCAAGTGGACGGGCGTGATGTACAACGAGACGCGCGGCAAGATCCACTTCTGGTGGTCGCTGATCTCCTTCAACGTCACCTTCTTCCCCATGCACTTCCTGGGTCTGGCCGGCATGCCCCGCCGCTACGCCGACTACCCCATGCAGTTCGCTGACTTCAACGCCATCGCGTCGGTGGGTGCCTTCGCCTTCGGCCTGGCCCAGGTCTACTTCTTCGTCTTCATCGTGCTGCCCGCCATGCGCGGCCAGGGCGAAAAGGCCCCGGCCAAGCCCTGGGAAGCTGCTGAAGGCCTGGAGTGGGAAGTGCCTTCCCCGGCGCCCTTCCACACTTTCGAGACCCCGCCCAAGCTTGACGCCACCGCCACCCGGGTGATCGGCTGATCGTCCGAACACCGCACTGACATGAACCCTGAACAGGACAAGAACAACCGCAGGCTGGGATGGATCCTGGGCTCGGTCGCGCTGGTCTTCTTCCTGGGGTTCATCGCCCGCATGGTGTGGTTCGGCGGCTGAACGCCGCCTGGTCCCTTTCAAGATCGGCAGCCATGAGACTCCAGCGCGAGAACCTCCGGATGATGGGCAAGCTCAGCGTGATCGTGCTGGGCATGTTCGGCTTCGGTTATGCATTGGTGCCGCTTTACATCGCCATCTGCGAGATGACCGGCATCAACGTGCTCGCCCTGGGCGACAAGCTGATTCCGGGCGCCACTTCCACGCAGGCGGCCAACACGCAGGTGGACAGGAGCCGCACCATCACCGTGGAGTTCGATGCGAACGCCCGGGGACCCTGGCAATTCAAGCCGGCGGTGCGATCCATGCAGGTGCACCCGGGTGAGTTGTCCACGGTCATGTACGAGTTCGAGAACGTGCAGAACCGGACCATGGCAGCGCAAGCCATACCCAGCTATGCACCGCGGCAGTCGGCTCAGCATTTCAACAAGCTCGAGTGCTTCTGCTTCAACCAGTACACGCTCGCCCCCGGCGAAAAGAAGCAGTGGCCGGTGGCCTTTGTGATCGACGCCAAGTTGCCCAAGGACGTGACCACCATCACCCTGTCGTACACCTTCTTCGAGGTGGGCGGCAAGACGCCGCCGGCGCCCGCTGGGTCGGTGGGCCGCTCAGCGGCGGCACTGCCCGCAGCGGTGGGTTCCGGAGCCTGAACATGGCGGCTGCAGACAAAGCGCGCCCCACTTTCTTGCGAACGGTCAAGGCGATCGCCTGGTCCTTCGTGGGCCTGCGCGGTCGCGCGGGCCATGAGCAGGACACGCAACACATCCAGCCGCTCCACCTCGTGGCCGGCGGCCTGATCGGTGTGTTTCTGTTCGTGGGTGCGCTGGCTGCGCTGGTGAACTGGATCGTGCCGGGTTGAATGAGGGAGTGGCTCAGCCTGCAGGGCTGGCCAGGAATTTTTTGTAGAGCTTTCGAGAGAATCAGAGGAATCAGCATGTCGTCAGTCACACACGGCTCCACGCCTTACTACTACGTGCCCAGCGAATCGCGCCATCCCTTCATGGCGGCCGTGGGCCTTTTCTTTGTCATCCTGGGTGCCGGGCAGTGGGTCAACGGCTCCGGCTGGGGCGCTTACTCGCTGGCCTTCGGTCTTGTGTGGTGGCTCGTGGTGCTGTACCAGTGGTTCAAGGACGCCGTGCATGAGAGCGAGGGCGGCCTCTACAGCGACCGCATCGACATGTCCTACCGCTGGAGCATGAGCTGGTTCATCTTCTCAGAGGTGATGTTCTTCGGCGCGTTCTTCACGGCCCTGTGGTGGGCCCGTTCGCATTCCGTGCCGGCGCTCGGCAGCCTGGAGAATTCGCTGCTCTGGCCCGACTTCCGCGCTGTGTGGCCCAGCGTGGAAGCCGGCATGACGGCCTCGCCGGCGGGCATCGTCGAGCCCTTCCAGACCGTGGGTCCCTTCTGGCTGCCCACCATCAACACCGCCCTGCTGCTGACCTCGGGCGTGACGCTCACGATCGCCCACCATGCACTGCGCGAAGGCCACCGTGCCAAGACCATCAGCTACATGTGGCTCACGGTGCTGCTGGGTGTGGTTTTCCTGGGCGTGCAGGGCTACGAGTACTTCCACCTTTACAGTGACCTGAACCTCAAGCTGAACTCGGGCATCTACGGCTCGACCTTCTACATGCTGACCGGCTTCCACGGTTTCCACGTGTTGGTCGGCATGCTGATGCTCCTGTTCATTACCCTGCGTCTGCAAAAGGGCCACTTCACTGCCGAGCGCCACTTCGGTTTCGAAGGCGCCGCCTGGTACTGGCACTTCGTGGACGTGGTCTGGCTGGGTCTGTACGTGCTGGTCTATTGGCTCTGAAAGCCGGCGGGGCGCCTGCCCCGGCTTTTCGGGAACCCAAAAAAGGCCGCGCAGCGGCCTTTTTTGCTGGGCGAAGCCGCTCAG
>CAYVGD010000386.1:0-2441 GCA_964450095.1 uncultured Polaromonas sp. | reverse complement strand
CCACAGCCGGATGCAGCGCTCGATGGTGCCGAGCTGCAGTGGGCAGATGTGGCGCTCGTCGTCTTCGGAGCGGGCCGTAGTGTATTGCAGCGTGTCCGACTCACGGATGCCATACCAGATCGGGCGTGCCCATTCGATCCAGGCGTTGTTGTCAATGTCGGGCATCACCGGCACGGCGTTGTCGCCGGGCTTGCGGAAGATCAGGATGTAATCGGCCAGCGCCGGCCGTGACCATGCGGCGTCCTTGCGGAGCTGATTGAAAAGCAGCGCCTTGGAGTGCGTCCTGATGGCCTGCGCCTGGGGGTCTTTGTCGATGGCGACACGGCCATGATAGATCCACCCGTGCGCCTGGAATGCGCTGATGGTCAGTCCTGGAAAGTCCTTGAGGCCGATGTAGCCGTCCTTGACCAGCAGCGCCGGCACGTCAGCCACGTGCACGCAGCAGTTGCGGCCCGGCTTCGTCACCCGCAGCAGTTCGGCGATCATATAGTCGAAGTGGGCGAAGAACTCATCGGGGGTGCGGGAGTTGCCCAGATCTCGCTCGGTAGGACTGTATGTGTACAGCGACATGAACGGCGGCGAGAACACTGACAGGCTGATGGATTCATCGTCGATCTCTCGCAGTCTCTCCGCCGAATCGCCCAACATCAGGCGCCAGTCCTCGCCGGCGGCCTCCTGCTCCTGGTACTCCCATGTGCCGGCGTCGACGGCGTTGATCTCGGCCTTTTCAAACTCCCGCACGTGCTGGATCAGCTTGTCGCTCATGGCTCTCGCCTCCTGTTCCTTGCGCATGACGTTTTGATAGATGGCGTCCTCAACTTCTGAGAGGACGATGTACGCATTGACGGGCCGTGTCTGGCCGAAGCGCCAGCAGCGCCGAATGCACTGGTAATACGCCTCGAAGGAATCACTGAGGCCGACAAAGGCCATGTTGGCGCAGTTTTGCAGATTCAATCCGAATCCTGCGATTTTTGGCTTACTTATCATGACCCGATGCTGTCCGTCCTGGAATGCCTCGATGGCCTGCGCCTTGGCCTCGGGCGACTGCGATCCCTCGACGGATACCGCATCGGGAATGGCGGCGGCCATGGCGTCCTGCTCGTCATTCAGTCCGCACCACACGATCCACTGCTCCGTCGATGCGTTGACCATCGCTGCCGCCGCCTCGACCCGCTCTGCCAGGGTGTGGCGTCGCACGTCGGCCCGGTCCCCGATGCCCTTGAGGCCCGTGAAGAAGAGCTGCCCCTGCGGCGTGTAGTCTGATTGCACCCATAGCGGCTCGATGTTCAGCGCCGGCAGGTCGTAGCCCGTGTCGTCATAGCCCAGATCCGACGGCTTGCGCACGCTCATGCCCCACGAGGCCAGCCAGCGATAGAACGGCTCCTCGGCGTGGCCCTTGAGCCGCCAGCCCTCGTCGTCGTGCACGAAGAACGTTGCCAGCATGTCGGCACGGGGCATGATGCCCAGGAACTCGGCATGATTGGCGATCTCGCTGATGTCGTTGGGCGCCGGCGTGGCCGTGCAGCAGAGCCGATACGGCGTGTCGGCGAACATCTCAGTCAGGCGTTGGCGGGTCTTGCCATCCAGCGACTTGAGTATCGAAGACTCGTCGAGCACCACGGCGTCAAAGGTATCGGCATCGAAGTGCTGCAGCATCTCATAGTTGGTGATGTTGATACCGTCGGCTAGGTCGGCGCCCGAGCGGGTGTAATGCACGGCCAGGCTGATCTTCGCCCCTTCCCGCACCGTCTGGCGTGCTACGGACAGCGGCGCCACGATCAGCGCCCGCCGCCGGCTGACCAGGCGCGCCCATTCGAGCTGCATCAAGGTCTTGCCGAGCCCCGTGTCGGCGAAGATCGCCGCTCGGCCCTTCATCGCCGACCAGCGCACCAGGTCACGCTGGAACGGGAACAGCATCGGGTGAATGTCGCCGTCCTCGACGTCCATGCCTGTGGCCCGCACCACGATGGCCTTGGTCGCCAGAAACTCCGCATAGTCGCCGTGTCCGTTGTGTCCGCTCATCTCCGCTGCACCCCTATCCCTGCCTTATCATCCCGTGCCACCGCAATCGCCGGGTTCTTTTCCTCGTCAATCTCTTTGAAGGCGAAGTGGCCCATGAACCGCCCGAAGAGCAGCCCCCACGCCACGGCCGAATACCCGGCCAGCTCCGCCGTCTCGCTCTGCCCGTTCGCCAGCTTCGCCATGTTGGCCAGGTTGCCGTGATGCGAGTAAAGCGTGACCTTGGTCGCCTCCAGATCCACGGCGAGCTGCAGCGCCGCCAGCAGCGCCTGCCAGGGGTGGAAGCGCTCCGGCCCCTCGGTGCCGGCGTGGTGCGTGGCGATCACCTTGTATGCCTCGTCCTTGACCACGATGCCCAGGCCGCCGTCGACGCCGGCAAAGGCGATGTGGAGGTGCCGTTCTGGCGTCGTCATGCCTGGCCC
>CAYVGD010000385.1:0-2445 GCA_964450095.1 uncultured Polaromonas sp. | reverse complement strand
GCCTGCGCATCAACAGCGCCAAGGACTACGCCGCCGGCCAGGCGATCGCCAACCGCTTCACCGCCAACATCAAGGCCCTGACCCAGGCGCAGCGCAACGCCAACGACGGCATCTCGCTGGCGCAGACCACCGAGGGCGCGCTCTCCGAGGTCAATACCAACCTGCAGCGCATCCGCGAGCTGACCGTGCAGTCGGCCAGCGGCACCAACTCGGCGGCCGACAAGGCCTCGATCCAGGCGGAAATCTCGCAGCGCCTGGCCGAGATCGACCGCACGTCCGCGCAGACCGACTTCAATGGCGTCAAGGTGCTGGCCAACAACAACAAGCTGTCGGTGCAGGTGGGCGCCAAGGACGGCGAGCGCATCGACATCGACTTGAAGCAGATCGACTCTTCCAGCCTGAAGCTCAACTCGCTGACGGTGGCCAACAACGAACTCAAGGTCGGTGCCAAGATCACCCAGGTGGTGGATTCCACCGCGGGCACCGGATCGGCGGCGGTCAACTTCGCCGCCGGCAGCCTGACGGCGCTGAACACCGCCACGGGCGGTAACTTCACCGCGGGCGACTTGTCGCTGCATGAGGTGCAAAACGCCGCGGGCGCAGGCACGGGCAATTTCGTGGTCAAGGCCGGCGACACCTATTACGCCGCGTCTGTCGACCGCACCAGCGGCAGCGGCCTGGTCACGCTCAACACCGCAGACGTGGACTTCACCGACACCGACAACGGCGTGACCACCGCCGTGACCATCACCGACCAGCTGGTCAAGGTGGGCGCAGACGCATCGGGTGCCACCACCGGCTACGTGACGGTGCAGGGCAAGAACTACGCGGCCGATGCATCGACCATCGTGGACGCAGGCGATGGCACCGGTACGCTGAACGCCACGGGCACCACCATCGAACTGAGCGACACCGCAGGCGGCACCACCACCGCCGAATTCAGCGGCGCGGCCACGGCCAACCCGCTGGCCAAGATCGATGCGGCGCTGAAGATGGTCGACGACCTGCGCGGTGCGCTCGGCGCGGTGCAGAACCGCTTCGACTCGGTGATCTCCAACCTGGGCACCACGGTGACCAATCTGTCGTCCTCGCGCTCGCGCATCGAGGACGCGGACTACGCCACCGAGGTGTCGAACATGAGCCGCGCGCAGATCCTGCAGCAGGCCGGTACCTCGGTGCTGGCCCAGGCCAACCAGACCACGCAAGGTGTGCTCTCCCTGCTGCGTTAAGCAGCTTGGCCCCGGCCCGCGCGGCCGGGGCCTTTTTCTTTCGTTCTGTGGCCGTGGAAGCCCAGCCCCCTGGGCCATGTGCGTGTGATCCCCGTGTCGGCGCGCAGGCACGGATGGCCCAGAGGCCTGGGCTTCCACGGACCGCAGGACCTTTCTTTCAACCCTCACTGCGCGGTGCTCCATGGCTTCCATCTCCAGCCTCGGCGTGGGCTCCAACATGGACCTCAACGGCCTGCTCGACAGGCTCCAGAGCGCCGAGAGCCAGCCGCTGGTCCAGATCCAGCGGCGCCAGGCCAGCTACACGGCCAAGCTCTCGGCCTACGGCACGCTGCGCGACGGCCTGGAGACCCTGCGCACGGCCGCGCAGCGCCTGACGGATGCCAAGCTCTTCCAGGGCATGAAGGCCAGCTCGAGCGCGGCCGACGTGGTGGGTGTGAGCGCGTCGGCCACTGCGGCCCCGGGCAGCTACGCGGTCGAGGTGCAGCAACTGGCGCAGGCGCAGACCCTGGTGGCAGGCGGCGTGGCCGACCCTCGCGCGCCCATCGGCCAGGGCACGCTCACCCTGGATTTCGGCCGCATCGACGGCGGCAGTTTCGATGCCGCCACCGGTCGGTACAGCGGCGCAGGCTTTGTGTCTGATGCGGCCCGCAGCGCACACACCGTGGTGATCGGCGCGGGCAACGATTCCCTGGAAGGCCTGCGGGATGCGATCAACCAGGCCAGCGGCCTGGGTGTGGTGGCCAGCATCGTGCGGGACGGCTCGGGCGCCGCTCCCTACCGGCTGGTGCTCAGCGCGAGCGCCACGGGCGAGGCGTCCAGCCTTCGGGTGCGCGCGGCCGGTGACGCGGGCCTGCAGGGCCTGATGGCGCACGACCCGGCCGCCGGCCAGGCACTGTCGCAGACGGCCGCCGCCGCCAACGCCCGGCTCAAGGTCAACGGCCTGGCCATCAACTCGGCCAGCAACACCGTGCAGGAGGCGCTGCAGGGCACCACGCTCACGCTGTCGCGCACCGGCAGCGCCCAGATCACCGTGGGGCGCGACACCGCCGGGGTGGAGTCGGCCGTGGGGGGGCTGGTGTCGGCCTACAACGCGTTGCTCGCCAGTTCGCGCCAGCTCACCAAATACGACACCGAGACCAAGAGCGGCTCGCCCCTGACGGGCGATGCCACCGCGCGGCAGGTGCAGACCTCCTTGCGCAGCGCGCTGGTGGCCACG
>CAYVGD010000384.1:0-2449 GCA_964450095.1 uncultured Polaromonas sp. | reverse complement strand
GCTTTTGGCCCAGGGCCAGGTTGTATTCGCGGCCGCCGCGCTCGTCGGTGTGGCCCTCGATGACCACGCGCCGGCTCTTGTTCGCATTGAGAAAGCGCGCATGGCTTTCAATCACCGACTGGAACTCGGGCTTGATGACGAAGCTGTCGTAGTCGAAGTAAACGACACGGCCCACGCCGGCTGGGCCCTGCCCTGCGGCATCGGCCGGCGCCAGGTCCACCGGCGCCACTGCGCGGTTGCTGGCCGCACCGGCGTCGGCGCCCGAGCCTGCCGCGGCGGATGCCGCGGGGCCCGTGCTGCCAGCCGCGCGGTCTTCCACCGGCACGTCGCTGAGCTTGACGCGCGAGCCGCAGGCGACCAGCACGAGGCTGAGCCCGATCACGGCGAACTTGGACAGGGTGGAGCGCAACATGGAAAAACCTCTCTGAATGGAACTTGAAATGTTGAAAGAAAGAATGACGGATTCTGAGATGGCCGGCTTCGACTCGGGTTCCCGCGGCAGCGTGCCAGGCCTCAGCGCAGGAACGGCCCCCAGTCGGGCTCCCGGATGTCGCCGGTCTGTCCGGCCAGGCGGGCCTTGATGCGTCCGTCCAGCGTGGTGGTCATGAGTGCCTCACGGCCCTGCTGCTGGGTCGCGTAGAGAATGAGACGGCCGTTGGGCGCGAAGCTGGGATTTTCATCGGCGCTGGTGTCGGTGAGCGCCGTGATCCCGCCTGCGGCCAGGTCCATGAGATGGAGCTTGAACGCCCCACCCACCCGCGAGATGTAGGCCATGGACTTGCCGTCGGGGCTGATCGCCGGCGATATGTTGTAGCTGCCCGCAAAAGTCACGCGCTCGGGCGCACCACCGGAGGCCGGCATGCGGTAGATCTGGGGGCTACCGCCCCGGTCGCTGACGAAGTAGATCTGCCGGCCATCGGGCGAGAACACCGGCTCGGTGTCGATGCTGCTGGACTGCGTGAGCCTGCGGGGCTCGCCGCCGCCCAGGTCCACCGCAAAAAGCTGCGAGCCGCCTTCTCGGCTGAGCGTGGCCACCAACTGCCGCCCGTCGGGCGACCACGTGGGCGCGCTGTTGGAGCCGCGGAAGTTCGCCACCAGGCGCCGACGCCCCGTGGCCAGCTCGTGCGCATAAATCACCGGTTTGCGCGACTCGAAGGACACGTAGGCCAGTTGGGCGCCCGTGGGCGACCAGGCCGGCGAGATGATGGGCTCGGGGCTGGTCAGCGCGGATTGAGGGTTCTCGCCGTCGGAGTCGGCCACCCACAGGTGGTAGCGCTGCGCGGCGCGCGTGACGTACGCGATGCGCGTGGCAAACACGCCCTTGTCGCCCGTGAGCTTTTCGTAGATGAAATCGGCGATGCGGTGCGCCACCAGCCGAAGCTCGCCGGCTGCCACGGCATAGCTCTGGCCGCCCAGGTCCTGGGCACGAACCACGTCCCACAGGCGCACGCGCACATCGAAGCGACCGTCTGCCAGTGGGCTGATGCTGCCGGCGGCCAGGAAATCGGCGCCCTTCTGACGCCAGGAGGCTGCCTCCAGCCGGATGGTTTCATCGGCCGGCACGCCCTGGGCATCCACGGCACGGAAAAAGCCGCTGCGCTCGAGGTCGGCGCGCACGATGGCGCCGATCTTCTGCGGCGCGCCCGCCTCGCCGCGGAAGGCCGGCAGGGCGATGGGCAACTGCGTCACGCCAATGCCGGAGACTTCCACGCGGAACTGGGCGTGGGCCAGGCCCGTCGAAGCCATCAGGCCGGCGCCGGCCAACTGCTGGAGAAAGCCACGCCGTGCCGGGGCGGGGGCTGCGTGATCAAGGCTCATGGGGTGGCTCACGATGATGGTTCAGGCAGTACAACTCGAAGTATTTTCCAAAGGCCGCCTGGGCCTGCATGGTACACACTGCCAGGCCCATGGCCCCGTCCAGAAAGCCCAGCCGCAGCACGTAGCTGCGAACGAAAGCCACGAGGCCGGAGAGCACCGCGCGGCCCATGCTGGTGCGGCGGCCCTGGGCATGGCGCTGGCGGGCCCAGTCCTGGCTGTAGCGCTGCAGCTTGCGCCAGTAATGCTCGGGCGTCGGATAGCTGTAATGCAGCAGGGGATTCTTGAGCCGCTCGATGCGCGTGCCAGGCTCGAGCAACCGCAGCGACTCGTGCACCAGGTCGTCGCTGAAACGGGCTTGGCCCCGGCGGAACAGGCGCAGCACGTGGTCGGGCGTCCAGCCGCAGTGGCGAATCCACACGCCGCAGAACTGTGTCAGGCGAGGAATCTCGAAAGCCACCGACTCGCCCTCCCCCACGGCCGCCAGCCGCTGCTCGATCTCTTCGCGCAGGGCCGGGCTCACCCGCTCATCGGCGTCCAGGGACAACACCCACTGGCCCTGCGCGAGGTCCAGCGCCCGGTTCTTTTGAGGCCCAAAACCAGCCCAGTCGTCACGCACCTGCACCTGGGCGCC
>CAYVGD010000383.1:0-2450 GCA_964450095.1 uncultured Polaromonas sp. | reverse complement strand
GCCGGCCTGCTGCAGCAGGTCGACCAGGCGATCAGTGCCCTGCCTGAGCCGCAGCAGAGCGCCGCCCGCATCGAGTGGGACTACTCCAGCGAGGTCCACCGCGACCGCGCCTTCGTGCAGCAGCTCGGCCAGGCACTTGGCCTGAGCGACGAGCAGCTCGATGCGCTCTTTATCCAGGCGGCGGCGCTGTGAAGCTGGCCTTCATCCACGCCAAGCCGGCCGACAAAATCTCGGCCCGCCTGACGCTCTGGTTCACCGGATCCACGGCCTACCACTGTGGCCTGGTGGACGAGAGCGACGGGACGTTCTTCGACATGAGCCTGCTGCCGCGCAAGCTGCCCTGGCCACGCTACCACCCGCCGAAGTGGGTGGTGCTCTACGACTTCCCGGCGCTCACCCGTGCGCAGTGCGAGGAGTTCCTCAAGCGCGACAGCACCATCACCTACGGGTGGCTGGACTACCTGCTGTTCGGCCTGCGGCCGCTGTACCACCTGGTGGGCAAGTCCACCCGCAACGCCGGCGGAATGATCTGCAGCGAGCTGTGCGCGAACTGGCTGGCCGAGGCGGGGTACAGCCCGCCGCAGCAGCCTGTGCCCAGCCCGGCGGACCTTGAGCGCTGGGCCCAGCAACAGACCACCGAACCCCGTGAACGGATCCACGATGCCTGAACCCACCTCGTCTTCCGCCGCCGGCGGCTTCGCGGCTTACAAGCTGGCCGTGGCCTTCGGCATCCCGGCCGGCCTGGCCGCCATCGTCGTCATGCTCTGGATCCAGCCCAAGACCAAACGCGAATGGACCATGGCGCTCATCTGCACCGTCATGTCCAGCACGTGCGGCGGGGCGCTGGCCATCGAGTACCTGAAGCTGCAGCACCTGGCCGCCGGCGGTGTGAGCGGGCTGATGGGCATGGCCGGGATCATCTTCGCGTGTGGCCTGCCGGGCTGGGTGCTGGTGCGTGCGGCCTTTATCTGGCTGGACAAGCGCAAGTCGCTCGAACTGCCTGAGCTGGTGCGCGACGCCAAGGACGACGTGAAAGGAATCCTGCCGTGAAGCTGTCCCCTCACTTCAGCCTGGCTGAGCTGACCCGCAGCGGTACCGCGCAGCGCCTCAACCTGGACAACACTCCGCCGGCGGACGTGCTGATCGCTCTGCACACCACCGCCAACATGCTGGAGCGGATCCGCAGCACCCTGGGCGTGCCGGTGATCGTCACCAGCGGCTACCGCTCGCCCCGGGTCAATGCGGCCGTGGGCGGCGTGAGCAGCTCGGACCACCTGAGCGGCCAGGCGGCCGACATCGTGGCGCCGGCGTTTGGCACGCCGCACCTGGTGGCCACCACGCTGGCGCCGTTGATCAGCACCTTGGGTATCGGCCAGATCATTCTGGAAGGCATCCGGGGCAAGCAGTGGGTGCACGTGAGCACGCGCAAGCCGGTGAAGTCGGGCAACCGGGTGCTGACCATCACCGACGCCGGCGTGCGCGCCGGCATCCACGAGCTGAGGTCGGCATGAAGGCGCTGGCCGGCTTCTTCGAGCTGGTGCCGGGGTGGATGTGGGCGGTGCTCTGCGCCAGCGCCATCGGCACCTCGTGCATCCACAACCACAACTACCAGGTCGAGAAAGGCCGCCACGCCCAGACCCGGGCCGACTATGCCGAGCTGGAGGCCGATCGCCTGCGCGAAGCCCTGCGGGAGCTCTCCCGCCTCGTCACCGTCACCAAGGAAACCCAGGATGTCTACAACCAGGAACGCAGCCAGGTGCTGGCCCTGCGCGATCGCCTGCGCGCTGCTGGCCAGCGGCTGCTCGATCAGCAAGCCGAGCATGACGCCCGCATCGCGGCTGCCGGTGCCGACGGTCTCCGTCGATATGCCACGGCCGTCGGCGCAGATCTCGGCCGATGTAGAGCAGACGTTGAACGATTTGGACTTGAGGCGGCAGCGTGCTCTGCAGCTGCTCACGCCCTGAAGGCCAACCTGGACGCCGTGAACCAGGCGCCGTGAGTTTTTCGCCGTTGTCTCCGGGGTGAGGAATCACCCCTTTACGCCCGCCATCCCTTCGGGGGTGGCGGGCTTTTTTATTGGTCGGTCCTGTCTGTACCATCCCGAACACAGAGAGGATGCGCCAGTGGAACCCACGCCAGATTTTCGTAATGACACTCCATCTTGGCTCCAAGAGCTGAGAACGAAGTACAACGACGACAGGTTTCAGCAGCTCAACGAGCTGCTGATGATCAACGTCACTTCGACCTGGACTTACCTATTGACGGTGAACGGTGGAGCGGCCGCTGGCATCCTGGCATTCATAGGAGCCAAGAGCGACTTGGCGGCGATGAGATGGCCCTACGCTGTTCTCTTTGCTTTTGTGCTAGGTGTCGCACTGGTTGGATTGGCACACGCTTTCATGGTCCACAAGGCGCAGATTTTGGTCAACGGCTGGGTCGCATCCATCGGC
>CAYVGD010000382.1:0-2479 GCA_964450095.1 uncultured Polaromonas sp. | reverse complement strand
CTGGCCGACTTCGACCGCGCCCATGGCCTGAAGTCCGTGTGCCTGCGCTATTTCAATGCCGCGGGCGCCGACCCCGACGGCGAACTGGGCGAGCGCCACGAACCCGAGACCCACCTGATTCCGCTGGTGCTGCAAGCCGCCTCGGGGCGCCTGCCGCAGGTGTCGGTGTTCGGCCGCGACTACGACACACCCGACGGCACCTGCATCCGCGACTACATCCACGTGAGCGACCTGTGCGAGGCCCACTGGCTGGCCCTGCAAAGCCTGCTGGCGGGCGGCCCCTCGCAGGCCTACAACCTGGGCAACGGGCTGGGGTTTTCGGTGCAGGAGGTCATCAGCACGGCCGAGCGCGTCACCGGCCTGCACGTCCCGGTGGCCTACGGCCCCCGGCGGGAGGGCGACCCGGCGCGGCTGGTGGCCGACGCCGTGCAAGCCCGGCAGCGCCTGGGCTGGCAGCCGCGCTTTGCAGACCTGTCCACCATCGTGCAGCACGCCTGGGTCTGGGAGCAGAAGATGGCGGCGCGCGAAACGCTCGCGCTCTGAAGCCGCCCGGCTTCGGCCTGCCCGCGCAGGGCTGGCGCCCGGCCTTCAGGCCACGCTCAGCTTCACGTCGATGTTGCCTCGCGTGGCATTCGAGTACGGGCACACGATGTGCGCCGCATCGACCAGTTCCTGCGCCGTGGTGCGATCCACCCCGGGCAGGCTGATGCGCATGCGCACCGCGATGCCGAAGCCATGTGGGATGGGCCCGATGTCCACCTCGGCATCGATGGCGGCATCGGCGGGCACCACCACCTTCTTCTGCCCGGCCACGTGCTTGAGCGCTCCCATGAAGCAAGCCGAATAACCGGCCGCGAACAACTGCTCCGGGTTGGTGGCGCCGCCCTTTCCCCCCAGCGTGGGCGGCGGCGCCAGGCGCACGTCCAGCAACTGGTCGTCGGTGGTGGAGCGGCCGTCGCGGCCGCCGGTGGTGTGGGCGCGGGCGGTGTAGAGCACCTGCTGGAGCGAAGTCGTCATGCCATGTCCTTTCAAAGCCAAGCCCCACAGCTTGCAGGCTTCGCGCGCCCGGCGCAAGCGGAGCGCACCGCACGTGACCGGCCTTCCAAGCTCAACCGCGCATGCTGGCGTGCGGCATGGACACGCGTTGACGGACGGCTTCCCTGCGCCTTGTCGGCCGCACCGCCCGGGGCCTGTCCTCTGGTGCCGCATTCGGATGAACGGTCATTGAAGGCCACCGGGGTTCCTCCCAGAATCGTTGCGAAGACAGGGAGGACATCACATGCAGGGCAACCCCATGCCGCTTTCATCGGCGGCAGGCCACATGCTCAGGAGCCGCGTCGAGCGCACCGAGCCCAAGGGCCGAGCCCCGGCGGGCGCATCCGCCCCGGCCGCTGGCACCGGCACGGCCGATGGCCTTTCGGGGCAGTCCACCGACGGCGCCGATGCGGGCCGTGGGCGTGCAGGCCCGTCCAGGCCGCGCATCGTCTTCCTCGTGATGTCCGCCGTGGCCCGGCCCGAGACCGTGGACCAGCTGGCCCGGTCGCTTGAGCCGCACACGGTGCTGGTGCACCACGACTTCAGCCAGACGCCGGACTTCCAACTCACAGCGCCGAACGTGCGCTTCGTTCCCGATCCCGTGCGCACCGGCTGGGCGGAGTTCGGCTTCGTGGAAGGCATCTTCCATTCGCTCGGCCATGCGATCGAGGCGCTCGACTTCGACTACCTGCAACTGCTCAGCCCCAGTTGCTTGCCGATCCAGCCCATGCAGGCCTTCGAGCGGCACGTGAGCGCACTCGAAGAAGCGCATTTCGACTGCCTGGACATGGAGCGCGACATCGACGTGCGAATGAGCGTGGGCTACCGGGCCTGGACCGCCCAGGACACCCTGGCCTACCGGATCATGCGCCGCCTGGTGAACGTGTATTTCGGCACATCTGCAGGCCGGCGCAACGAAGCTGGCGTGTGGGTGCGCAGCGGCCGTGCGCCCGGCTTGGCGGCAAGCTTCGCAGGCCTGGCGCTCGATGCGCTGCAAAGCCCGCTCTTCGGACGCCACATGCGCGGCCACCGGCTGCCGCTGTACTACGGCAGCACCTGGTTTGGCGCGCGGCGCCACATCGTCTACGGCATGGTGCGGGGCTGGCGACAGCCCTCGGTGCGCGAGTACTTCAGGCGCGTGCGCATTGCCGAGGAGTTCCTGGTGCCCAGCCTGCTGATGCGGCTTCGGCCGCACAAGGGGCCGACGAACCACTTGGTTCAGCATTTCAACGAGGCCCACCCGGGGCGCTTCGAGATGCAGGACCTCGAGCGGCTGCGCCAGTCCGGCGCCTTTTTCGCCCGCAAGTTCGCCGACGACCCGGAGGCACCCATCCGGCGGCGCGTGCTGGAGGAACTGGCGTGCTGCGCGGCGCAGGCTGCCGACCCCCTCCCATCCAAGGCGGCGCTGGCCTGAAGGCCGGCAGCGCGGCAACCACCACCGACA
>CAYVGD010000381.1:0-2481 GCA_964450095.1 uncultured Polaromonas sp. | reverse complement strand
GGCGCCGGCCGGCGGCATCTACAACAACGCCGCCCAGGTCTGGAACCACACCTTCTTCTGGAACTGCATGAAGCCCAACGGCGGTGGCGAGCCCTCCGGCGCGCTGGCTTCGGCCATCCAGGCCAAGTGGGGCTCCTACGCCGCGTTCAAGGAAGCCTTCGTGAAGTCGGCAGTGGGCAACTTCGGCTCCGGCTGGACCTGGCTGGTCAAGAAGGCCGACGGCTCGGTGGACATCGTCAACACCGGCGCCGCTGGCACGCCGCTGACCACCGCCGACAAGGCGCTGCTGACCGTCGACGTCTGGGAGCATGCCTACTACATCGACTACCGCAACCTGCGCCAGAAGTTCGTCGAGACCTTCCTGGACAAGCTGGTCAACTGGCAGTTCGCCGAGAAGAATTTCGGCTGACCCAGGCCTGGCCTGCAAATCACCCGGTGATGGCCTCACCGGGTTTTTTTTGGCCTGCCGGCAGCGCAGGCGCGAGAAATCAGCGGCGGACCGCTTTAAAATTTTGCGATGTGATAACCCGGTTCAAAAAATGAACTCCGGGTCAGAGCCTTGAAAGCCACATCCAGGACCATGAACAGCTTGCGCCAGGCGCAGGCTGGCCCAGACCCGACGCAAGAGAAACTTTTCCGAGACACAGGATAACTACATGAGCCAACCGTCCTCTTCCACCATCGTCTACACGCTCACCGACGAAGCGCCCCTGCTGGCCACCAGCTCTTTCCTGCCCATCATCCGAACCTTCGCGGCGCCTGCGGGTCTGGACGTGACCACGCGCGACATTTCCGTGGCTGCGCGCGTGCTGGCCGCCTTCCCCGAGCACCTGAGCGAGGCGCAGCGCGTCTCGGACGACCTGGCAGACCTTGGCAAGCTCACGCTCAAGCCCGAGGCCAACATCATCAAGCTGCCCAACATCAGTGCCTCCGTGGCGCAGCTGGTGGCCTGCATCAAGGAACTGCAGGCCAAGGGCTACAAGGTGCCCGACTACCCTGAAAATCCCAAGACGGACGAGGAAAAAGCCATCAGGGCGCGCTACGGCAAGTGCCTGGGTTCGGCCGTGAACCCCGTGCTGCGCGAGGGCAACTCCGACCGCCGCGCACCACGCGCGGTCAAGGAATACGCGCGCAAGAACCCGCACAGCATGGGCGAATGGAGCCAGGCATCGCGCAGCCACGTCTCGCACATGCATCACGGCGACTTCTACCACGGTGAAAAGTCCCTGACGCTCGATCGCGCCCGCCGCGTGAAGATGGAGCTGATCACCCGGTCGGGCAAGACCGTGGTGCTCAAGCCCGAGGTCGCCCTGCAGGACCGCGAGGTGATCGACAGCATGTTCATGAGCAAGAAGGCGCTGCTGGCCTTCTACGAAAAGGAGATCGAGGACGCGCGCAAGACCGGCGTGATGTTCTCCCTGCACGTCAAGGCCACCATGATGAAGGTCTCGCACCCCATCGTGTTTGGCCACTGCGTGCGCATGTTCTACAAGGAAGCCTTCGAGAAGCACGCCCAGACCTTCAAGGACCTGGGCGTGAACGTCAACAACGGCATGGTCGACCTGTACAACAAGATCGCCAAGCTGCCCCAAAGCCAGCAGGAAGAGATCAAGCGCGACATCCACGCCTGCCATGAGCACCGGCCCGAGCTGGCCATGGTGGATTCGGCCAAGGGCATCACCAATTTCCATTCGCCCAACGACGTGATCGTGGACGCCTCCATGCCGGCCATGATCCGCAACGGCGGCAAGATGTGGGACGCCAATGGTCGCCTGAAGGACGTCAAGGCCGTGATGCCCGAGTCGACCTTTGCCCGCATCTACCAGGAGATGATCAACTTCTGCAAGTGGCACGGCAACTTCGATCCGAAGACCATGGGCACGGTGCCGAACGTGGGCCTGATGGCCCAGCAGGCCGAGGAATACGGCTCGCACGACAAGACCTTCGAGATCTCCGAGGATGGCGTGGCCAACATCACCGACCTCGACACCGGCGAAGTGCTGCTGTCGCAGAACGTGGAAGAAGGCGACATCTGGCGCATGTGCCAGGTCAAGGACGCCGCCATCCGCGACTGGGTGAAGCTGGCCGTCAACCGCGCGCGCAATTCCGGCATGCCGGTGGTGTTCTGGCTGGACCCGTACCGTCCGCACGAGGCGCAACTGATCACCAAGGTCAAGATGTACCTGCACGAGCACAACACCACGGGCCTGGACATCCAGATCATGAGCCAGGTGCGTGCGATGCGCTACACGCTCGAGCGCGTGGTGCGTGGGCTGGACACCATCAGCGCCACCGGCAACATCCTGCGCGATTACCTGACCGACCTGTTTCCCATCATGGAGCTGGGCACCTCGGCCAAGATGCTGTCCATCGTGCCCCTCATGGCCGGCGGCGGCATGTACGAAACCGGTGCCGGTGGCTCGGCCCCCAAGCACGTGCAGCAACTGGTGGAGGAAAACCACCTGCGCTGGGACAGCCTGG
>CAYVGD010000380.1:0-2515 GCA_964450095.1 uncultured Polaromonas sp. | reverse complement strand
GCAGCAGGCCCCCGCGCACAGGGTTGAGGGCGGGCCAAGTGGCTGTCAGGCTTCAGGATTTTGGGCTTGTCCCCATGTCAGAGCCACCTCTACTAGCTACTACTATCCTTAAAAAATAAATACATAAGAAGAAGAGCAGCCAAGCCAGACAAGACGAGCGAGCGAAGCGAGCGAGGCTTTGGGCGCGGTTTTCGAACAATTTCAACGGCGCAGGACCTTTTTTAAAAAAAATCGAGCGCCACGCTGACCGCTCTTTGTGAAAGCGCTTGGCTTTCCCTCAAAAACAGCGTCCTCCCACACACGCAGACCGCGCGTTTTCAACAATGACCGTGGCCTCTGTGGGCTGCATCCGGATCTGAAGGGAGATCGCACCATGGCACGCAAGCAACCGTCTTCTTCTGGCAAGAAAAAAACGCAGGGTGGCTCGGGCGGCAAGGTCGCCAACGACCACAACAAGATGGGCGGGCAGGCGCCTCAGCAAAAAAACGAGGCCCAGCGCACCCCCGCCAGCCGGCATGACCGGGAAGCGCAGCTGGGCTCGGACAACCAGTCCCGCGGCCGCAAGGGCGGGCCTGGCGCGCCCCAAGGCGGCAAGAGCCGCTGACAGCCGCTAACAGCCACTGACAAGCGCCGAAACGCCTTCCCCAACCGGCAAGGGGGGTGTTGAGCGGCGTTGCGCAGGCCCTGTGTCAAGGCAGGGAGGCTCGGCCGTGCGCGCACGGACGGGCGATGGAGCTGGACTGTTAAACTTCGCGGCCATTCGGGCAGGCCCCGGCCATCGATGAAATCCGTGAAAGCTCCCGCCCTTTTCCTTCGCGGCCCGCTGCGCACCTGTCCATGACGACTGTCGGTTCCTCGGCATCTTCCCAATCCCCCGCCTCCTTCGAAATCAAGAGCGCGAACCTGCCTCTGGTGGCCTTGCTGCTCAAGTCGGGCGACCTGGACCTGCTGGCACGTGAATTCGCGCAGCGTTTCGGTGACATTCCAGACTTCTTTGACAACGATCCGCTGGTGATCGACCTCACGCCGCTGCACGCTGCCGCCAAGCGGGCAGGCGTGGAGCCGGGTCCGGTGGATTTCGCCGGCCTGGTGCGCCTGCTGTCGGGTTACAAGGTCAGGCCCCTGGCCGTGCGCGGCGGCTCGGCCGAGCAGATGGCTTCGGCGTTCGCGGCTGGCCTGGTGCCTGCGCCCGATGCGCGCGTGGTGGCAGCGCCCTCACCGCAGGCGGCCTCCCCTTCGGACAAGGCACCTCCTGCGCCGGCCCCGGCACCCGCCGAGCCGCCGCCCCTGGGCGCCATGGTGGTCAAGCGGCCCCTGCGTTCGGGCCAGCAGGTGTATGCGCGCGGCCGCGACCTGGTGGTGATGGCCATGGTCAACGCTGGCGCCGAGGTGATCGCCGATGGCCACATTCATGTGTATGCGCCGCTGCGCGGCAAGGCCATGGCGGGTGCGCGCGGCAACACCGAGGCGCGCATCTTTGCGCAAAGCCTGGAGGCCGAGCTGGTGTCCATCGCGGGCATCTACCGCACCAGCGATGTGCCGCTGCCGGCCCCTGTGCGCGGCAAGCCGGCCATGGTGAGCCTGAGTTCAGGCCCCGAGGGCGACAAGCTCGTCATGGAACCGCTGGCGTGAGGCGAGCCGCTGCTTTTTTTGCTCAACCTGCCGGCCAGTGAGCCGGCTCCTACAACGACAAGGACTTTCAGTCATGGCAAGAATCATCGTGGTGACCTCCGGCAAGGGCGGTGTGGGCAAGACCACCACCAGCGCCAGCTTTGCCTCGGGCCTGGCCCTGCGCGGCTTCAAGACCGCCGTGATCGACTTCGACGTCGGCCTGCGCAACCTGGACCTGATCATGGGCTGCGAGCGGCGCGTGGTCTATGACCTGATCAACGTCATCCACGGCGAGGCCAACCTGCACCAGGCGCTCATCAAGGACAAGCAGTGCGAGAACCTCTTCGTGCTGGCCGCCTCCCAGACCCGCGACAAGGAAGCCCTCACGCAGGACGGCGTGGAGCGCGTGCTCAAGGACCTGGGCGAGATGGGCTTTGACTTCATCGTCTGCGACTCGCCGGCCGGCATCGAGACCGGCGCGCTCATGGCGATGCACTTCGCCGACGAGGCCCTGGTGGTCACCAACCCCGAGGTGTCCTCGGTGCGCGACTCAGACCGCATCCTGGGCATGCTGTCTTCCAAGACCAAGCGCGCCATGGAAGGCCTGGAGCCGATCAAGGAGCACCTGCTGATCACGCGCTACAACCCCAACCGCGTGGACCAGGGGCAGATGCTGTCGCTCGAAGACATCCAGGACATCCTGCGCATCAAGCTCATCGGCGTGATTCCCGAGTCCGAGACGGTGCTGCAGGCCTCCAACCAGGGCACGCCCACCATCCACATGCAGGGCAGCGACGTGTCCGAGGCCTACAAGGACGTGATCGACCGCTTCCTGGGCGAAGAAAAACCGCTGCGCTTCATCGAGGTGCAGAAGCAGGGCTTCCTCAAGCGCCTGTTCGGGGGG
>CAYVGD010000379.1:0-2525 GCA_964450095.1 uncultured Polaromonas sp. | reverse complement strand
ATTTAATACAAATTTTTGCTTTTTTACTTTAGTTCTTTTTCCGCGCCTGAGACACACAAATCCTGAAAATTAATTAAAAAACTCCTTAGAAATCCGAAAAATGGATGATTCGGTGCAGCCCGTGAGTGGGCCGCCCGGACCTCGGAAGAAGGAAATTGCCGGGCGAGTTGCACGAAACGGGGCCTGCTGCGCCATGATTCGGCGCCATGTCCCGTGACTTCCCGCAACACATACCGCTGAACCGACGCCAATGGCTGTGCAGCACCGCCGCCATGGCAGGCACCTTGCTGGCTCAACCCGCCAGCGGCCGAGCGTCAACGCAAGAGGACCTGAACTTTCATCGCCTGTTGCGGCAGGGCAGTTGCGCCGTGCTCATCAGGCACGCGGAAACCGAGCCTGGCATCGGCGATCCGTCGAACTTCCAGTTGGGCGAATGCCGCACTCAGCGCAACCTGAGCCTGGCCGGGCGCGAGCAGGCGCGCCGCATGGGGCAGTGGTTCGCTACCCGCAAGCTGGTGCCGCGCGAGGTGCTGAGCAGCCAGTGGTGCCGCTGCAGGGACACAGCCGAGCTGGCGTTTGGCCGCCATGGTGAATGGCCGGCGCTCAATTCCACCTTCGGGCGCAGCCAGCTTCAGGCGGCGCAGACGCGGGAGGTGCGCGAACGCCTGGCGCAGGTGCCTCAGGGCCAGTTCGAGGTGTGGGTGACGCACCAGGTGAACATGACGCACCTCACGGACGAGTACCCGTCCATGGGCGAGGCCTTCCTGGTGGACCTGCGCGGCCGCGTTCAGGCGCGGCGCGTGTTCGACTGAGCCGGGCGCCATCGCGCCAGGCGCAAAGTGCCGGGCCGCAGAGCGCCGGGCCGCAAGGCGCCGGCTCATTTGCCGATGCAGAACTTCGAAAAGATTTCGCCGAGCAGGTCGTCCGGCGTGAATTCGCCGGTGATCTGGCTGAGCGCCTGCTGCGCCTGGCGCAGGTCTTCGGCCAGCAGGTCGAGCGCGGGCACGGCGGCACCGAGCTGAGCGGTGGCCTGGGCGAGTTGCGCCTGCACCTGGCGCAGGGCCTGCACGTGGCGCTCGCGGGCCATGAACAGGCCTTCAGGGGCCGACTGCCAGCCGGCGATTTCCAGCAGGCGGCGGCGCAGCGCATCGAGGCCTGCACCGGTCTTGGCGGAAATGCACAGCGCATCGTCCGGGGGGCAGGCCGCCGTTGGCGCTGAATCGCTCTTGTTCCAGACCTGCAGCACCGGGATGGCGGCCGGCAGCTGCCGCGCCAGCAGCGCGGCGATGGCCTGGTCGGCGGCGCGGTAGGCCCGGGCCTCGGGTGCATCGCCGTGGCAGCGGGTGAGGTCGTGCAGGAACAGCACGGCGTCAGCGGCCTCGATCTCGGCCCAGGCGCGGGCGATGCCGATCTTCTCGACCTCGTCCACGCCGGGCAGCTCGGGGTCGCGCAGGCCAGCGGTGTCGACCACGTGCAGGGGCACCCCCTCGATCTGGATCAGCTGCGACACCTTGTCGCGCGTGGTGCCGGCAATGGGCGTGACGATGGCCAGCTCCGCGCCGGCCAGGGCGTTGAGCAGCGAACTTTTCCCGGCGTTGGGCTGGCCGGCGATCACCACCTTGATGCCTTCTCGCAAGATGGCGCCCTGCTGCGCGCGCTGCATCACGGCCGCAAGGCGCTGCGCGAGGCGGTCGAGCTGGCCGCGCGCGTCGGCCTGCTCGATGAAATCGATGTCTTCCTCGGGGAAGTCGAGCGTGGCCTCCACCAGCATGCGCAGGTGAACCAGCTGCTCCAGGAGCGCCTGGATCTCGCGGGAGAACTCGCCTGAGAGCGAGCGGGCGGCCGAACGGGCGGCCGTCTCGGTGCTGGCATCGATCAGGTCGGCGATCGCCTCGGCCTGCGCCAGGTCGATCTTGTCGTTGAGGAAGGCGCGCTGCGTGAACTCGCCGGGCTGCGCGGCCCGCAGCCCCGCCAAAACGGGCTGGCCAGTGAGCGGGTCGGGCCGGGAAGCGGCCTCCAGGCAGCGCTGCATGAGCAGCTGCAGCACCACCGGACCGCCGTGGGCCTGCAGCTCCAGCACGTCTTCGCCGGTGTAGGAGTGCGGGCCTGGAAAGAAGAGGCCCAGGCCCTGGTCGATGGGCCGCCCGGTGGCGTCAAGAAAGGGGCCGTAGGTCGCCAGGCGCGGCTGCAGGTCGCGGCCGGTCAGCGCGCGCACCAGACCCTGCAGGCCCCGGCCGGAGACACGCACCATGCCCACCGCGCCGCGGCCGGGCGCCGTGGCGATGGCCACGATGGGGTCTTGCTGGCGGGCGAACATGGGCTGGAAAGAAGAAGGGCCGCTTGGCGCGGCCCTGGGTGCTCACTTGAACTTGGGCAGGTTGAACTGCGGCGGCACACCCATGCGGGTGTTGATCACCCACTGCTGCGCGATGGACAGGATGTTGTTCGTGATCCAGTACAGCACCAGGCCGGCCGGGAAGAAGAAGAACATCACCGAGAACACCAGCGGCATGATCCACATCAGC
>CAYVGD010000378.1:0-2530 GCA_964450095.1 uncultured Polaromonas sp. | reverse complement strand
CGGATGGCTTTTTCGATCTTGGCACCCATGCCCTTTTCCCAGGGCGAGACGCTGATGGTGCGGGCATCGAGCAGGGAGACGTTGGCCACCTGGCTGATCGGCAGCATGGAGCCGTAGTAGTCCACCTGCACCGTGTCCAGCAGGCCGGGGTTGGCGCGCCCAGTGCGCACCTTGGTCAGGCTGTTCTTGAACGCCTCGATGGACTGCTGCATCTTCTGCTCGGCGTTTTTCTTGATGTCTTGGATGCTCATGATGTCTTCCAGGCGGAAAGCAAGAAGGGATGACGTTCAGACGTGGACCAGGGTGCCCTCGTCCTCGCCGAGCACCACGCGCTTGAGCGCGCCGCTTTTGAAGATGGAGAACACCTTGATGGGCAGTTTCTGGTCGCGGCACAGCGCAAAGGCCGTGGCGTCCATGACCTCGAGGTTCTGGCCCATGGCCTCATCGAAGGTGATGGTGGCGTAGCGCGTGGCGCTGGGGTCCTTCTTGGGGTCGGCGGTGTAGACACCATCGACCTTGGTGGCCTTGAGCACGATCTGCGCGCCGATCTCGGCGCCACGCAGGGCCGCCGCCGTGTCGGTGGTGAAGAACGGGTTGCCGGTGCCCGCGGCAAAGATCACGACCTTGCCCTCTTCCAGGTATTGCAGCGCCTTGGGCCGCACATAGGGCTCGACCACCTGCTCGATGGCAATGGCGGACATGACGCGCGCGGTCAGGCCCGCCTTGTCCATGGTGTCGGCCAGCGCCAGCGAGTTCATCACGGTGGCCAGCATGCCCATGTAGTCGGCGGTGGCCCGGTCCATGCCGACCGAGCCGCCAGCCACGCCGCGGAAGATGTTGCCGCCACCGATGACGACAGCCACCTCCACGCCCAGGCGGGTGACTTCAGCGACCTCCTCCACCATGCGCACGATGGTGGCCCGGTTGATGCCGAAGGCATCGTCGCCCATCAGGGCTTCACCAGACAGTTTGAGGAGGATGCGCTTGTAGGCCGGCATGGCTTTCCCTGGAAATGATGACGAAGTTTAGCGACAGGGCTGGCGCCGTCAGGCGGCCTTGGCCGCGGCCACCTGTGCGGCCACTTCGGCAGCGAAGTCATCCACCTTCTTCTCGATGCCCTCGCCCACCACGTACAGCGTGAAGCTCTTCACGGTGGTGGCTTTTTCCTTGAGCATCTGCTCGACGGTCTGCTTGTCGTTCTTGACGAACGGCTGGTTGAACAGCGAGACTTCCTTGAGGTACTTCTGCACCGAGCCTTCGATCATCTTGGCGGCGATGTCGGCGGGCTTGCCAGACTCGGCGGCCTTGGCGGTGGCCACCGAACGCTCGCGCTCGATCAGCTCGGCCGGCACATCCGCGCTGGTCAGGGACACCGGCTTCATGGCGGCCACGTGCATGGCCACGTCCTTGGCCGCAGCCTCGTCGCCCTCGTACTCGACGACCACGCCGATGCGGGTGCCGTGCAGGTAGGAGGCCAGCTTGCTGCCGCCGTCAAAACGTTTGAACCGGCGGATGGACATGTTCTCGCCGATCTTGCCGATCAGGCCCTTGCGCACGTCCTCGATCGTGGGGCCGAAGCCATCCAGCGAGAAAGACTGCGCGCCCACGGCGTCCACGTCGGCCGGGTTGGCCTTGGCCACGGCCTCCGCCACAGCACGGGTCAGCGCCAGGAAGCTGTCGTTCTTGGTGACGAAGTCGGTCTCGCAGTTCACCTCGACCAGGGCGCCGACGCCACCTTCGTTGTGGACGGCGACCACGCCTTCAGCCGTGACGCGCGAGGCAGCCTTGCCGGCCTTGCTGCCGAGCTTGACGCGCAGCAGCTCCTCGGCCTTGGCCATGTCGCCGTTGGCCTCGGTCAGGGCTTTCTTGCACTCCATCATGGGGGCGTCGGTCTTGGCGCGCAGTTCGGCGACCATGCTTGCGGTAATTGCCATATCAGGTTCTCCAGGTTGTCGGCGGACGTGAGCGCAGGTCCACCGGGATGCAGCGCGTGCCCAGAGGGCACGCCGCGTTTGACTTGTAAAAAAGGGGCTACATGAGCCCCTTGCCTAGCCTGGCCACGCGGGCCCGGGCCGCTCAGGCGGCTTCTTCGACCTCGACGAATTCGTCGCTGCCAGCGGCCTTGACGATGTCGTTCACGGCGTTGGCGCGGCCTTCGATGATGGCGTCAGCGATGCCACGGGCGTACAGCGCCACGGCCTTGGCCGAGTCGTCGTTGCCGGGGATCACATAGTCGATTCCTTCGGGCGAGTGGTTGGAGTCCACCACACCGATCAGCGGGATGCCCAGCTTCTTGGCCTCGGCCACGGCGATCTTGTGGAAGCCCACGTCGATCACGAAGATGGCGTCCGGCAGGCTGTTCATGTCCTGGATGCCGCCGATGTCCTTCTCGAGCTTCTCGATCTCGCGAGCGAAGTTCAGCTGCTCTTTCTTGCTGAGCGCATCGAGGCCGGCTTCCTGCTGAGGCTTAATTTCCTTAAGGCGCTTGATGGAAGTCTTGACGGTCTTGAAGTTGGTCAGCATGCCGCCA
>CAYVGD010000377.1:0-2533 GCA_964450095.1 uncultured Polaromonas sp. | reverse complement strand
CCCTGATGGAAAGCAGCCTCGGCGTGGACAAGAACGCCTGGCTGCCTTCGCTGGCCACGCGCAAGTTCCGCTCGGGCGCGCCCGAGTCGCCGCCGCACCCCGTGAAGGACGGTGCCACCACCCCGGGCAAGGTGGTGATCTATTCCACCTGCTACATCAACTACAACGAGCCCGGCATCGGCCACGACCTGCTCAAGATCCTGGACCACAACGAGATTCCGTATGTGCTGGTCGAAAAGGAAAAATGCTGCGGCATGCCCAAGCTTGAGCTGGGCGACCTGGAGTCGGTCAACGACAGCAAGGAAGCCAACATGCCGGTGCTGGCCAAGTACGCCCGCGACGGCTTTGCCATCCTGAGCGCCGTGCCCAGCTGCACGCTGATGTTCAAGCAGGAAATCCCGCTCATGTACCCCGACGACGCCGAGGTGCAACTGGTCAAGGAACACATGTGGGACCCGTTCGAGTACCTCATGGCCCGCAAGCGCGATGGCCTGCTCAAGACCGAGTTTTCGCAGTCGCTGGGCAAGGTGAGCTACCAGATCCCCTGCCACGGCCGGGTGCAGAACATCGGCAAGAAGACCGAGGAGATGCTCAAGATGGTGCCGGGCACCAGCGTGCACACGCACGAGCGCTGCTCGGGCCATGCCGGCACCTTCGGCGTGAAGAAGCCCTTCCACCAGCAGGCCATGAAGATCGGCAAGCCCCTGTTCAAGGCCATGGCCTCGCACAAGGACGGCGGCGCGCCCGATGTCATCAGCAGCGACTGCCCGCTGGGCGGCCACCACATCGCGCAGGGCTTTGAGGTCAACCAGCTCGGCCAGGTGCCGCAGCAGCACCCCCTGACCTTGATCCGCACCGCCTACGGACTCAAGTAAGAACCCGCCTGTCCAGGGCAGGCGACGTTTGAACCTCGAGCTTGCCGCGCCTGCCCCAAGCAGCCACGGCAAGCTTCAAAACTCAAGGAGCCCCATCCATGCAGATGATCGGAAAAGTCACACGGGACAGCCTCATGACGCTGGAGGCTTACAGCAAGTGGCGCAAGGAACACAAGCCCGTGGTGGTGCAGCACCGCAGGCTGCGCAGCGTCGTCCTGGGCGAGCACCTGAACGTGCAGTTCGAGAGCGAGCTGTCCATCCGCTACCAGATCCAGGAGATGCTGCGCATCGAAAAAATCTTCGAGGAAGAGGGCATCGAGCACGAAGTCGAGGCCTACGCGCCCCTGGTGCCGGACGGCAGCAACTGGAAGGCCACCCTGCTGATCGAGTACCCGGACATCAACGAGCGCAAGCGCGAGCTGGCCCGGCTGATCGGCATCGAGGACCGCCTGTTCATCGAGATCGAGGGCCAGGGCCGGGTCTACGCCATCGCCGACGAGGACCTGGAGCGCGAGAACGAGGACAAGACCTCGGCGGTGCACTTCTTGCGTTTTGAATTCAACGCCGCCCAGCGCGCAGCCATCAAGGCCGGGGCCCAGGTCAAGCTCGGTTGCGACCACACCAACTACCCGGCGCATGTGACGATTGCCGCGGAGACCCTGGCCTCCCTGGCCGGCGACCTGAGGTAGGAAAAGCGCTGGCCGCCCACAGGGCGGAGCGCCTGTCGGCGGCTCAGCTGCCCGGCTTGGCCCGCTGCACGCGCAGCACCGAGGAGGTGCGCTTGAGGCTGCGGATCACCGCCGCCAGGTGCACGCGGTTTTCGACCGCGACCGTGAAGCGCAGGTCGGTGGCCGCCTCGGCCGATTCCTGCTTCATTTCCACGTGGGTGATGTCGGCTTCGGCCTGGGCCAGCGCCGAGGCCACGCGGGCGAGCACGCCCTTGCCGTTGTTCACCGTGACCATCAGGTCGGTCTCGAAGGGGCGCGTGGGTTCGTCCGACCATTCCACGGCGATGAACCGCTCGCTGTCGCGGGCCTGCAGCCGCCGCGCGATGGCGCAGTCTTCCGCGTGCACCACCACGCCCTCACCTCGGCCCAGGTAGCCCACGATGTCGTCTCCTGGGATGGGCCGGCAGCAGGGAGCGAACTGCACCGAGCCGCCTTCGCTGCCGTCCAGCAGCAGCGCACCCTGCGAGACCGATTCATGCGCGGTGAAGCGCTCCCGGCTCATGAGCAGCACGTCGGGTTTCTCGCCGACCTCGACCAGCAGCGCCACCATGCGCTTGGCCACGATGCTGGCCACGCGCTTGCCCAGGCCGATGTCCGTGAGCAGGTCGCCGCGCGACCTGTTGCCTGAAAAGCGCAGGATGCGGTCCCAGAGGCTGCGGTAGCGGTCCTCATCGCCCGGCAGCCGCTCGATGCCTTCGGCGCGCAGGGCTTGCGCCAGCATCTTCTCGCCCAGCTGCTGCGACTCGACCAGGGCCATGGTCTTGAGGTGGTGGCGGATCTTCGAGCGCGCCCGGCCGGTGCGCACAAAGCCCAGCCAGCCGGGGTTGGGGTTGGAGACGGGCGCGGTGATGACTTCGACCACGTCGCCGCTTTGCAGTTCGGTGCGCAGCGGCACCTGTTCGCCATTGACCTTGGCCGCCACGGTGCGGT
>CAYVGD010000376.1:0-2538 GCA_964450095.1 uncultured Polaromonas sp. | reverse complement strand
CAGCCGCTACCTCGCCCGCACCCAGGCCCTGGACCCGCAGGCCTTGCGCGAGCGCATGCGCCGCCGCAACCCCAAGTACGTGCTGCGCAACCACCTGGGCGAAGAGGCCATTCGTGCCGCCAAGACCGGCGACTTCGCCCCGCTGCAGGGCATGCTGTGCGTGGTGCGCTCCCCCTTCGAAGAGCACCCCGAACACCAGGCCTGGGCGGCGTTCCCGCCGGACTGGGCAGCGCAGATCGAGATCAGCTGCAGTTCCTGAATGAAAGCCCCAGCCATGAACTACAAAATCGAAAAAACCGAGGCCGAATGGAAAAAGCTCCTGGCCGACAAGGGGGCCGAACCGCTGGCCTACCACGTGGCCCGCAAGGCTGGCACCGAGCGGCCCTTCACCGGGCGCTACGAAGGCTTCAAGGGCACGGGTGTCTTTGCCTGCGTGTGCTGCAGCCGGCCGCTCTTTGATGCACGCACCAAGTACGACTCCGGCTCGGGCTGGCCCAGCTTTTTCGCGCCCCTGTCGGAAGGCGCCGTCGCCACCGAGGTCGACAGCTCCCACGGCATGCTGCGCACCGAGGTGCTGTGCCCGGACTGCGGCGCACATCTGGGCCACGTCTTCGAGGATGGCCCCCCGCCCACGGGCCTGCGCTACTGCATGAATTCAGCATCGCTCGAGTTCACACCGCATGCGGGCGACACGGCCGCCGGCACCTGAGGCGGCGCTGCCGATAATCGTCGCATGAAAATTCTGCTCGATTTCCTGCCGATCGCCTTGTTCTTCGGCATGTTCAAGTACGCCGAGGGGCACCCCGACTGGGCGGCAGCCACAGCCACCGACTGGCTCGGCTTCATGGTCGCCGGCGGCGTGGTGGGCGCCAGCGAGGCACCGGTGCTGCTGGCCACGGTGGTGGTGATCGCAGCCACCGTGCTGCAGATCGTGCTGCTCAGGGCGCGGGGTCAGAAGATCGACACCATGCTCTGGGTGAGCCTGGCGCTCGTGATTCTTCTGGGCGGCGCCACCATCTACTTTCACAGCGAGGCCTTCATCAAGTGGAAGCCCACCGTGCTGTACTGGGTGATGGGCGGCGCCCTCCTGGTGGGTCAGCTTTTCGGCAAGAACGGCATGCGCGCGCTGATGGGCAAACAAATGAGCCTGCCCGACCCGGTGTGGACTCGCCTGAACCTGGCCTGGGTGGGTTTTTTCACCGGCATGGGTTTCATCAACCTCTGGGTGGCCTACAGCTTTTCCACCAGCGTTTGGGTGAACTTCAAGCTCTTCGGCGGCCTGGGCCTGATGCTGGCCTTCGTGCTTTTACAGGCGCTGGTGCTGAACAAGTACCTGCAGACCGCGGAAGACGCTGGGCAGGAGGACGCCCGGCCATGAGCGCACCCACACAGACCCTGGCGCGGGCGCCCGAGATCGAGGCGCGACTGCGTGACAAGCTCTCGCCCACGCACCTGGAGGTGCTGGATGAAAGTGCCTCCCACGCGGGCCATGCGGGGGCCGGCAGCGAGGGCTACGGCACCCACTTCAGGGTACGCATCGCCAGCCCCGCCTTCGACGGTTTGGGCCGGCTGGCCTGTCATCGCCTTGTGTATGATGCGCTGCACGATTTCTTGGCGCGAGGGCTGCACGCCCTGGCCATCGAAGTGGTCCGCCAGGCGCGCTGAAACCACCGCGCCGCCGGCCCCCAGAAGTCGGCCTACATCTCCGAGACACATCCCAGGATTCGCATGAACAAGCATTTCAAGGCCACCGCCCTCGCCTGCCTGCTGGGCCTGGCGGCCACCGCAGCCCTTGCCCAGAACGTGGCCATCGTCAACGGCCGGGCCGTGCCCAAGGCGCGCCTGGACGCGCTGGCCGCGCAGATCGAGCGCTCGGGCCGTCCGGTCACCCCCGAGTTGCAGGGCCAGTTGCGCGAGGAAGTGATTGCCCGCGAAATCTTCATGCAGGAGGCCGACCGGCGCGGCCTGGCGCAAAGCGAGGACTTCCGCACCCAGATGGAACTGGCCCGCCAGAGCATCATGATCCGTGAACTCTTCAACGACCACCAGAAGAAGAACCCGGTCACGGAAGCCGACATGAAGGCCGAATACGACAAGTTCGTGGCAGCCAACAGCGGCAAGGAATACCGCGCCCGCCACATCCTGGTGGAAAAAGAAGACCAGGCCAAGGCGATCATCGCCAGCCTCAAGAAAGGCGCCAAGTTCGAGGACGTGGCCAAGAAGCAGTCGAAGGACCCTGGCTCCGGTGCCAACGGCGGTGACCTGGACTGGGCCACCCCCGACAGCTACGTGCCTGAATTCGGCCAGGCCCTCACCAAGCTGTCCAAGGGTCAGTTGAGCGATGCCCCCATCAAGACGCAGTTCGGCTGGCACGTGATCCGCCTGGACGATGTGCGCAATCCCCAACTGCCCAGCTTTGACCAGGTCAAGCCGCAGCTGCGCCAGCAAATGGAGCAGCAGCGCCTGGGCAAGTTCCAGGAAGAACTGCGCGCCAAGGCCAAGGTCGAATAAGAACGCCTCGGCGCACACCCCAAAGCA
>CAYVGD010000375.1:0-2540 GCA_964450095.1 uncultured Polaromonas sp. | reverse complement strand
GCGGCAGGTAAAGCATGTCGCCGGCATGAAGAATGAATTCTTCCTCCGGCTGAAAATCAGCCAATATCTTCAGCGGCACATCGGGCTGCAGTTCAAGGCTTTTCTGCGCTCCGATCCGCCAGCGACGGCTGCCACTGGCTTGAAACAAAAACACGTCGTAACTGTCGAAATGCGGGCCGACACCGCCGCCTTCGCTGGCCAGCGAAACCATCAGGTCGTCAAGCCGCGCGTCCGGCAGAAAACGAAACTGTTTCAAAAAATCATGGGCCGGCCCATGGTGCAGGTCCACGCCCTGCACGAGCAGGGTCCAGCCTGGCCGGTCCAGGGGGGGAATCGCGCGCCGCGGAAACGGCCCCTTCTTCAGCGCCCATTCAACCGGCTGGCCCTGGGGACGCGTGCCCGGACGGCGGCTGGCCTTTCTCGCGGCAGCGGGCATGGGCTGCGCCTGCTCCACCAGACGCGACTCGACCTCCTCACGCGCTGCCATCGCACACAGCTGAGGCACGCTCAAAAAAGGCTTGAAGCCCGGCACGGCCTGGCGGACCAGCAAGGGCTTTTTTTGCCAGTGGCGGCGCATGAACTGGCTGGGTGTGAGCCCCCCGAGCAGGGGCAGGGCGAGTTGGGGTTCCATGGGACAATTGTCGAATGAAAATCAGCGATCAATGCGTGGCCTCCCTCACCTGGGTGATGAAGGACACCCTGGGGGAAGTGCTCGACGAACTTGACGAGCCGGTGGAGTTCCTGATCGGCGGCCAGGACCTGCTGGCCGCCATCGAAAAAGCCCTTCAGGGCCGCGAAGCGGGCGACACCCTGGACCTGCACCTGGAGCCGGAAGACGCCTTCGGCGACTACGATGAAAACCGTGTGTTCCTCGAGCCGCGAAACATCTTCCCCGCCGAGTTGGAAGAAGGCATGCTCTACGAGGGCGGCGGCCTGCCTGCGGGGGCCACCAGCGACGCGCCCCAGGACCTGATGTACACCGTCACCGACATCTACCCCGAACACGTGGTGCTGGACGGCAACCACCTGCTGGCGGGCATCGCGATCCGGCTGCACATCAAGGTTGCGGCGGTGCGCGAGGCCAGCGAGGCGGAAATCGGCAACGGCACGCTGGGCACGGGCTTTTTCAAGCTCGAGTCCTCGCCGCACGCGAGCGGCGGCAAGCTGCACTGAACATCCGGGCAACCTGAACATGCAAAACGCCGGCCTCGCGCCGGCGTTTGCTTTTTGCAGTCCGCCGGGCTGAGGGCTCAGCGCTTGCCCGTGGAGCCGTAGCCGCCCTCCCCGCGCTCCGAGGCCTCAAAGCCATCGACCAGTTCGAACTGGGCCTGCACCACCGGCACGATCACCAATTGCGCGATGCGCTCCATGGGCTCGATGGTGAAAGGCGTGTCGCTGCGGTTCCAGGCGCTGACCATCAGCTGGCCCTGGTAGTCGCTGTCGATCAGGCCCACGAGGTTGCCCAGCACGATGCCGTGCTTGTGGCCCAGGCCCGAGCGCGGAAGGATCAGCGCCGCAAAGCCCGGGTCCTTGAGGTGGATGGCCATGCCGGTGGGCACCAGCTGCCAGGCGTTGGCCGCGAGCGTGAGCGGCGTGTCCAGGCATGCGCGCAGGTCCAGGCCGGCGCTGCCGGGGGTGGCATATGCCGGCATGGCGGCGTGCAAGCGGGCATCGAGGATCTTGACTTCAAGCTTCATGGGTGGGGTCGGCCGGCTTGCGGCCTGGGGAGTCTTGGGGCGATGTCCTGTACCAATTGGGCTGCCAGTTCGGTCTTGGTGGCGCGGGCCAGGTGGCGCAGCCCCTGCGCATCGACGAGGACGAGCGCATTGTCATCGCGCCCGAAGGTGGCCGGCCCGAGGTTACCCACCAGCAATGGCACGCCCTTGCGCAGCCGCTTGGCCTGGGCGTGGGCCTCCAGGTCCTGGCTTTCGGCGGCGAAGCCCACGCAAAAAAGCACCCCCGCCTGGGCACGCGGGCTGCGTGCGACGCTGGCCAGGATGTCCACGTTCTCGACGAAGGTCAGCGCTGGCGGCGCGCCCCCGCCTTCCTTTTTGATCTTGTGCGGCGCGGCCTGGGCGGGCCGCCAATCGGCCACCGCCGCCGATGCAATGAACACGCTGGCCTGGCCCGCTTCGGCCTCCACGGCCTGCCACATCTCCTGCGCGGACTGAACGTCGATGCGCCGCACACCCCAGGGGGTGGGCAGGGCCACGGGCCCGGACACCAGCGTGACCTGGGCGCCGGCGCGCCAGGCGGCCTGTGCGATCGCAAAGCCCATCTTGCCGCTGGAGCGGTTGGTGATGCCGCGCACCGGATCGATCGCCTCGTAGGTCGGCCCGGCGGTCACCAGCACGCGCTGGCCGGCCAGAAGGTCGGGCGTGAAGAAGGCGCGCAGTTCCTCCAGCAGTTGCTCGGGCTCGAGCATGCGGCCATCGCCGGTTTCGCCGCAGGCCTGGTCGCCCACACCCACGCCCAGCACGTGCGCGCCATCAGCGCGCAACTGCGCGATGTTGCGCTGGGTGGCTGGGTGCGCGTACATC
>CAYVGD010000374.1:0-2542 GCA_964450095.1 uncultured Polaromonas sp. | reverse complement strand
CTGGCCTGCTACATGGTCGAAGGCGGCGGCTCGGACGACTACCGCCTGGTCAAGAGCCTGATGTACAGCCGCCCGGACCTGATGCACCGCATCCTGGCGGTGAATGCCGACGCGGTGGCGCTTTACCTGAACACGCAGATTGAAGCCGGTGCACAGGCCGTGATGGTCTTTGACAGCTGGGGCGGCGTGCTGGCCGACGGTGCGTTCCAGGAATTCAGCCTCGCCTACACCCGGCGCGTGCTGGCGCAGCTCAAGCGCGAACATGCGGGCGTGAAGATCCCGCGCATCGTGTTCACCAAGGGAGGCGGTCTGTGGCTGGACGAGATGGCTGGCCTGGACTGCGAGGTGCTCGGCCTGGACTGGACCGTGAACCTGGGGCGCGCCCGCACGCTCGTAGGTGGACAGGCGGGCGGTGCCGGCAAGGCCCTCCAGGGCAACATTGACCCCAACGTGCTGTTCGCGCCGCCCGCGGCGATCGAGCAGCAGGTGCGCGGCGTCCTGGAAAGCTTTGGCGCACCCCACACCGACCGCGCCACCAGCGGGCCCACGCACATCTTCAACCTGGGCCACGGCATCAGCCAGTACACCCCGCCCGAGCACGTGAAGACGTTGGTGGACGCGGTGCACACGCACTCGCGTGCGATGCGCCAACGCCGCTGACGGCCCTGCCACTCCAGGGCCTGGGCAAGCCCTGGAACGGCCCCTCGGATGGGGCAGCGCGCGGCCATATCGCACGAAACCGGGGCTGTCCATCGGTACTTATGCACAAAAACCGTGATGCGACGCAACATGGACCCTTGCCGGGCCAGCGGCCAGGCCGCCTGCCTCGGGAAGAGCTAAGTTGTTGATTCATAAGGGAACGCCTGGCTTGCCCATTTTGTGGGCATTCTGGCCGAAGCCTTGATAGACAAGCGCTCGCGGCGAGCCCGGCCGTGCTATCAACAAAGTTATCCACAGAACATCTGAACAGTTCGAAAGACGGTTTGCAATCAAGCACTTAGCGGTGTTTGCGAAGGTTTTTTGAAAAAAATCGTTGCCAACACATGAGTTTCTGGGCCGACATCGTCGTGGCTGCGCCGGCGCACAGCGGCTGGGGTGGACCGCTGACCTACCAAAGTGAGTCTGCGCTCACGCCCGGGCAGTTGGTGCGCGTGCCCCTGGGTCGGCGCGAGGTGCTCGGCGTGGTGTGGGCGCAGCGGCCCGAGGGCGCCGCGGCTGGCTTCGATGCCCGCCCGGTGGCCGGTGTGCTGGAGGGCGTGCCCCCCCTTTCGGACACCTGGCGACAGCTGATCGGCTTCACCGCCGGCTACTACCAGCGCTCGCTGGGCGAGGTGGCCCTGGCCGCGCTGCCTCCGCAGCTGCGCGAACTGGACGCGGTGCAGCTCGCGCGCAGGCTCAAGCGCCGGGCATCGGAAGGCGCCGAGCGGCCCGCGCAGGCGTTGCCGGTGCTCAGCGCCGAGCAGGCGGCGGCGCTCCAGGCCCTGGCCACAGATACGCGCCCGGCACTGCTGTTCGGCGCCACCGGCAGCGGCAAGACCGAGGTCTACCTGCGCGCTGCCGCCGAGGTGCTGGCCGCCGACCCGCGGGCCCAGGTGCTGGTGATGGTGCCGGAGATCAACCTCACGCCACAGCTGCAGTCGCGCTTCGAGTCGCGGTTTTCGCAACTGGGTGTCGGACAGGTGGTCGCGCTGCACAGCGGCCTGACGCCGGCCCAGCGGCTGAAAAGCTGGCTGGCCGCGCACACCGGGCAGGCGCGGCTGGTGTTGGGCACGCGCATGGCGGTGCTGGCGTCGCTGCCGGCGCTGCGGTTGATCGTGGTCGACGAGGAGCACGACCCCAGCTACAAGCAGCAGGAGGGCGCGCGTTATTCGGCACGCGATCTGGCGGTGTACCGCGCGCGGGCCGAAAGCCAGGCCCTGGGCAGGGAGGGCGCCTGCCGGGTGATCCTGGGCTCGGCCACGCCCTCCCTGGAAAGCTGGCAGTCCGCGCTCACGGGCCGCTACCTGCGCCTGGACATGGCCGCGCGCATCGGCGCCCAGGCGAGCGACGATGCGCCGGAGGTGCGCATCATCGACACGGCCCAGCAGCCCCGGCACGCGGTGCTGGCACAGGCGCTGGTGCAGGCGATCGCCGAACGCGTGGCGCGCGGCGAGCAGTCGCTGATCTTCCTGAACCGCCGCGGCTATGCCCCGGTGCTGGCCTGCCACGCCTGCGGCTGGAAAAGCCAGTGCGCGCATTGCAGCGCCTACCGGGTGTTCCACAAGCTCGATCGCACGCTGCGCTGCCACCACTGCGGTTTCACCGAGCGGGTCCCGCGCGGCTGCCCGGACTGCGGCAACGTGGACATCGCACCGCTGGGGCGGGGCACTGAAAAACTCGAGGAGCACCTGGCCGAGCTGCTGGCGGACGTGCGGCGCCCGGACGGTTCACCCGTGCGCGTGGCGCGCATCGATGCCGACAGCACGCGGCTGAAGGGCTCGCTCGAATCGCAGCTGGCCAGCGTGCACGCCGGCGAGGTGGACGTGCTGGTCGGCACGCAGAT
>CAYVGD010000373.1:0-2552 GCA_964450095.1 uncultured Polaromonas sp. | reverse complement strand
CTACACCAAGAAAGCGCTGGCCTTTCTCGTCACCCACGAGAACCTGTGCGGACCCGGCGACGAACTGGTCGTGCTCAACATCCAGCCCCCCATGCCGCCCCGGGTCAAGCGCATGGTCGGTACCCAGGCCGTGAACGAATACCACGCAGAAGAGGCGCGGCGTGTGCTCGAGCCGATCGAGCGCTTCCTCAAGCGCCACAGCATCCAGTACAGCTGCCGCTGGCAGGTGGGATCGCCCGCTGCGGAGATCATCAAGGCCGTGGGCAAGGAAAAGGCCCACATGGTGATCATGGGCACGCATGGTCACGGCCTTCTGGGCGCGGCGGTGATGGGCAGCGTCGCCCAGCGCGTGGTGGCCGATTCCGAGGTGCCGGTGCTGCTGGTGCGCTGATCTGCGGCAGGGCTGAAGGCGGCGCCGCCGCGCGCCGTCTTCAGCGCTGTCTGCCGGCTCACCTTGCTTTCACCCTTTCTTCCTTTCCCTCCCCTTCCCCCCTTTCGCGCCTCCCCCCGGCGCCCCGGCATCGGTCCGTCAGCACGTTTTCTTCCGGCAGGTATGCCGGCGCGCCTGCGCGGCGTCACGCTGCGGCGGTTTCACCGTGTCACCGCCGGGCCTGGCGCTGGCGCTTGGCAGGTCCACACTGGCGGCATGCTTGGCGTGATCCTTGCGCCCGCGGTTTCTTCCGCCTCGGCCGCCGTTTCCAGGTGCATGGGCCAGAGCTGTGTGGGAACAGATGGCCTGCGTGCGGCAAGCATCGACCGGAGGCCTCGGGTCGCCCGGGGTCTCGGCGTGCTTTTGGCCTGGGTTCTGCTGTGCTGCTGGGCGCAGGCCGATACCCCCGGCCAGGCCAACACGCCGCCGCTGGCCAACACGCCGCCGCTGGCCGATGCGCTGCGGCAGCGCCATGCGCAACTGGCACAGCAACTGGTGCGAAGCGATTTCGGCCGCCCCTTGCTGATCGAATCAGTGCATGGCCCCCACCAGGACGAGGGCGTGGTGCACGCAATCCTGGACGCGCCTTTCCCGCAAGTGCTGTCGCTGGCGCATGCCAGCCGATGGTGCGAAGTGATGATGCTGCATCCCACCACGCTGTCCTGCGAACCCGACGCCGCCGGCCAGTTGCTGAACCTTCGCCTGGGCAAGACGGGAAGCCCGCCCGGCGACGGTACGGCGCTGGTGCTGCACCTGTCGGTCGAGAGGCATGCGCAGTGGCTGAGCGTTCGCCTGAGCGCGCCACACGGGCCGCTGGGCTCGCACGATTACGACATCCGGCTGCAGGCCGTGCCGCTGGCCTCAGGGCAGAGCTTCCTGCGTTTTGCTTACAGCTACCGGTTTGGCTTGCTGGCGCGCATGGCCATGCAGGCCTACCTCGGCACCCGGGGCCAGGGCAAGGTGGGATTCAGCCGCGAGCCGCCTGGCCCTGGCAAGGCCCCTGAACTGGTCGGCGGCATGCGTGGGGTGATCGAGCGCAACACCCTGCGGTACTTCTTTGCGTTGGAAACCGTCCTGGCCACGCTGGACTTGCCCCCTCAACAATTTGGCCAGAGGCTGGAGGCCTGGATGGCGGCCAATGAGCGGCACCCCCGCCAACTCAGTGACACGCCCCGGCAGGCTTACCTCGCGCACAAACGCGGCCTCTTGGGCCTGGCCACGCCCTGAGGCCCGGCGGGCGCGCCTTCAATGCAGCCAGGAGGCCGCCTGGGGCGGCCGGATCACGCCCGGCTCCCGGATTGGCATGGCCGGGTCCACCACCGGCTCGTCAATCTCCGGTGGCGTCTCTTCGGGGGTGGGCATGTGGATGCCCGGATCGTCGGTGGGCTGGGGCATGCCCGGCGGTGCTGGCGGGGGCACGTTGATCTGGGCCAGGGCGTGCAGCCCGGCAAACGGGGCCAGGTCGGCCCGAAGAAGGCAGCTCGTCATCATGATGGGTCAATCCTTGCGGCGTCGGCCGCGCATGCCCCGCCCCAGCAGCACGGCCGCAAGAGCGCCGGCGCCCAGTGCCATGAGTGCGGCGCGCCCCGGCTGTTCGCTCACATAGCGGCCCAGGTTGTCTTCCATGCGCATCCACCAGGCCGGGCGGCTGCCGGCGGTCGAGTAGATGGGCGCAGAACCTTCCTCGGCCGTGTAGGTCGTGCCGCTGTCGTGCATGCTGGTGTCCAGGCCCAGTTCCTCCTCGGCCGAACTGAGCACAGGCTCCTGCAGCGAACGGTGCGTTTCGCCGGTTCGCGGCGCGTCGCTGGAGGGCTTGGCCCTGCCGAAGGTGGAAGAAAAGCCGGTGTCCGCCATGAAAGCCGCTCCTTGGAAGGAAAGTCCGCTGTGTCGGGTTCAGTGAAAAAAGGTGGGGCCGTCGCACACGTTGTCGGCATGCAAAACCCCTCAAGCCAACGAGCTTAGGCAGCCCTTTGCGCGGCCGGTGTGGGCCGGCCCTGCCCCCCGGGGTCAGACAGGTCCGACCTCGTGCCTGCCACGGCGAGCGGCTGGCGGCGACCTGACGGCAGACGCGCCGGGCGGACTCTCCCACACGGGCTGCGCCAGGCACTGACGGCCCCTGATG
>CAYVGD010000372.1:0-2557 GCA_964450095.1 uncultured Polaromonas sp. | reverse complement strand
GCCTGGTCAGCTATGCGCTGCACTGGATCAAGGCCGAGATCCACGAGTACATCCTCAAAAACTGGCGCATGGTGAAGATGGCCACCACCAAGGCCCAGCGCAAGCTGTTCTTCAACCTGCGCTCCATGAAGCAGGGCTTCAAGGACGGGCAGGAGACCGCCACACACCGCGACACGCTGACCGAGGACCAGATCGATGCCATGGCACGCACGCTCAACGTCAAGCGCGAGGAAGTCATCGAGATGGAGCAGCGCATGGCCGGCGGTGACGTGATGCTGGACCCCACGCCCGCCGACGACGGCGAAGAAGCCTTCGGCCCCATCGCCTACCTCTCGGACGCCAGTCACGAGCCCACGGCACTGATCGAGTCGCGGCAGCGTGACATGCTGGCCACGCACGGCATCGCCGCGGCGCTCGACGAACTGGATGCGCGCTCGCGCCGCATCGTGGAAGAGCGCTGGCTCAAGGTGAACGACGACGGCTCAGGCGGCATGACGCTGCACGAACTGGCCGCCGAGTACCAGGTGAGCGCCGAGCGCATCCGCCAGATCGAGGTGGCAGCCATGAAGAAGATGCGAAAGGCCCTGGCGGCATACGCCTGAGCGCGGCCCCCCCAAAGAAAACCCGGCCCTGCGCCGGGTTTTTTTATGGGCAGCAGCAGCCCGGCTCTTGCGAGCGCGGCACTCACCGGGAACGCAGCGGCCCCGGCTCGAGTTGCTCAGAGTTCGGCACCGGGCGGCCAGAAAAGGCGCAGACAATGCCGTTTTCCCGACCGCTTCTGCCCCCGAGCCATGAACCGCCCTGCACGCACCCGACGCCACGCCCTGACCACCTTCGCCGCCGCAATGATGGCACCTTGGACCGCCAGTGCGGTGGCGGCCGAAACCTGGCCGAGCCGGACACTGCGCCTGATCGTGGGCTTTCCGCCGGGCTCCAGCCCCGACCTCACCGCGCGGCTCCTGGCCGAACCCCTGGGCAAGGCCCTGGGCCAGACGGTGATCGTCGAGAACAAAGTGGGTGCGGGCGGCAACATCGCAGCAGATGCCGTGGCCAAGGCCACCGACGGCCACACCCTGGGCCTGATGATCAACGGCAACATGACCATTGCCCGCCTGCTGCAGCCCCAGCTGGCTTACGACCCGCTCAAGGACTTGGCACCGGTGAGCCTGATCGGTACCGCCCCGCTGGTGCTGACGGTCCCGGCAGACGCACCGGGCGCCACGGCCGCAGAGTGGCTGGCCCAGGCTCGGCAGGCCGGTGACCGCTGGAGTTATGGCTCGCCCGGCGTGGGGACCGTGGCGCACCTGGGGATGGAGCTGCTCAAGTCACGCGCGGGCCTGGCACCGGTGCACGTGCCCTACCCCGGCAACCCGCAGGTGATCACGGCGCTGCTGGGCGGCCAGTTGCAGGCCGCCCTGCTGCCGCCCGCGCTGGCGGCAGCACAGGCACGCAACGGCAAGCTGCGCATGCTGGCCACCACCAGCACGGGCCGCAGCATCCTGGCCCCGGAAGTGCCCAGCCTGGCCGAGGCCGGCGTGAAGAATTTCCAGCTCGAAATATGGAATGCCGTAGCGGCACCCGCGTCCCTGCCAGAAGCGCAGGTGCGTCGCCTGGCCACCGCCGTCAGCGAGATCGTGCGCTCGCCCGAGATGCGGGGCCGGCTTTTCCAGCAGGGCTGGCAGGTGGCGGGCTCGGCGCCGGAGGGCCTGCGCAACCGCATCGCGGCGGACACGCAGGCGCTGGGCGACATCATCCGCAGACAGAACATCCAGCAATGAGGGCGGGGCGGGGGCCAGCGGGCCTTTCGGCGCCGCGCAGCGCTGAAGGGGCTCGGCTTTCACCGCCATTCCAAGCCGGGGCTTGTTGCAGCAGTCACGCAACTCCCGGGCGGTAGGCTTCAGCGTCGGCGGGACTGCGTTGCAGCACCTGGGCGATGCGTTGCGGTCTTTGGGCAAGTTGCCCCAGCCGGCGGGCCCGAGGCGTCAGCCCATCACTTGCCGGCCAGCAGGAGCTTGAGGTCCTCGGCCAGCGCTGCCGCACCCATGCCCTGGCGGGTGTAAAGCCGCACGCGGCCCTGGGGGTCGAAGACGTAGTGACCGGCCGAGTGGTCCAGGGTGTAGCTGCCCGCGGTTTTGCCTTCGTTCTTCTTGTAGAAGATCTTGAAGTGCCGGGTGATGTCGGGCAGTTGCTCCAGCGTGGGCCGCAGGGCGAGGAAGCTCGGGTCGAAGTTGGCCATGTAGGCCTTGAGCACCTCGGTCGTGTCGCGCTCGGGGTCCAGCGTGATGAACACGCCCTGCAGCCGGGCGCCGTCTGCGCCGAGTTCACGCTTGATCTGCGCAAGCTCCGACATGGCCGTCGGGCACACGTCGGGACACTGCGTGAAGCCGAAGAACACCACCACCGCGCGGCCCTTGAAGTCGGCCAGCGTGCGCTCCTGGCCGTTCTGGTCGGGCAGGCGGAACTCGCGCGCGTAATCGGCGCCGGTGATGTCGATGCTCTTGAACTGCGGCTTCGAGGGCGAGCAGGCGGCAAGCAGGGCACTGCCGGCGAGCAGCAG
>CAYVGD010000371.1:0-2590 GCA_964450095.1 uncultured Polaromonas sp. | reverse complement strand
AGCGTGGCCACGCTCACGCCGGAGTTGCCCACCTTGCCGTAGATGTCGGGCCGCAGGTCGGGGTCGTTGCCGTAGAGCGTGACCGAGTCAAACGCCGTGGACAGGCGCTTGGCCGGCATGCCCTCGGACAGCAGCTTGAAGCGGCGGTTGGTGCGGAAGGGGTCACCTTCGCCCGCGAACATGCGGGGGGGGTCCTCGTTCTCGCGCTTGAAGGCGAAGGTGCCAGCGGTGTAGGGGAAGCTGCCGGGCACGTTGTCGAGCATCAGCCACTTGAGGATCTCGCCGTGGTCCTCGTACTGCGGCAGCGCCACCTTGCGGATGGTGGTGCCTGACAGACTCTTGGTGGTGAGCGCGGTGCGGATTTCCTTGTCGCGGATCTTCACCACGTATTCGTCGCCCGCATAGGCTTTTTGCATGTCCGGCCACTGGACCAGCAGCTTGCGCGCGTCGGCATCGAGGCGCTGCTCGCGGTCGGCGGCCAGGTCCAGGGCGGCCTCGGATGCGCGCGCCTTGCCGGGCTTGCCCTCGGCAAGCATGCGCGAGGCCTCGCGCAGCTGCTGGACCTCGCGGGCCAGCCGGGCCTGTGCGCGGGCGCGCTTTTTGTAGCCCCGCACGGTGTCGGAAATCTCGGCAAGGTAGCGCGTGCGCGCCGGCGGCACGATGGGCGTCTGGTTGGTGCTGTGGCGCACGCGCGCTTCAGGCAGGCGGCCGGCCTCCAGCTTCAGGCCCAGGTCGGCCAGGCGCTTCTTGACCGCCTGGTACAGCGCGGTCACGCCGTCGTCGTTGAAGCGCGCGGCCATGGTGCCGAACACGGGCATCTGGTCGGTGGGCGTGCCCCAGGCTTCCTTGTTGCGCTGCACCTGCTTGGCCACGTCGCGCAGCGCGTCGCTGGCGCCCTTGCGGTCGAACTTGTTGATGGCCACGAACTCGGCGAAGTCCAGCATGTCGATCTTCTCGAGCTGGCTGGCGGCGCCGAACTCGGGCGTCATCACGTACATGGGCACGTCCACGTGCGGCACGATGGCCGCATCGCCCTGGCCGATGCCCGAGGTCTCGACGATCACCAGGTCAAAGCCTGCCACCTTGCAGGCGGCCACCACGTCGGGCAGGGCCTGGCTGATCTCTGAGCCGAAGTCGCGCGTGGCCAGCGAGCGCATGAACACGCGCGGGCCGTTTTGCCACGGGCCGATGGCGTTCATGCGGATGCGGTCGCCCAGCAGCGCGCCACCGCTCTTGCGGCGCGAGGGGTCGATGGAGATGACGGCCACGCGCAGCGCGTCATCCTGGTCCAGCCGCAGGCGGCGGATCAGTTCGTCGGTGAGCGACGACTTGCCGGCACCGCCCGTGCCAGTGATGCCCAGCACCGGCACCTGGGCGCTGCGGGCGCCCTGACGCAAGGCCTCGAGCAGCGAGGCATCGACGCCCGCCGCACCGGCCGGGTTGCCTTCGGCAGGCACCCGGCGGTTTTCCAGCGCCGTGATCAGCTGCGCAAGCGCGCGCCAGTTCATCTCGCCGTGGCCCTGGATGGCCTCGATGGTCCGGGGGGCCAGGTCGCTGAAGTCCTTGTCGCAGCGCATGACCATCTCGCCGATCATGCCCTGCAGCCCCATGCGCTGGCCGTCCTCGGGGCTGTAGATGCGGGCCACGCCGTAGGCCTGCAGCTCGCGGATCTCCGGCGGCACGATGACGCCGCCGCCGCCGCCGAAGACCTGGATGTGCGCACCGCCCCGGGCCTTGAGCAGGTCCACCATGTACTTGAAGTACTCCACGTGGCCGCCCTGGTAGGAGCTGATGGCGATGCCCTGCGCGTCTTCCTGCAGCGCGGCGGTGACCACCTCGTCCACGCTTCGGTTGTGGCCCAGGTGAATCACCTCGGCGCCCATGCCCTGCAGGATGCGGCGCATGATGTTGATGGCGGCGTCGTGCCCGTCGAAGAGACTGGCCGCCGTGACGAAGCGCACCTTGTGCGTCGGGCGGTAATTGGCAAGGGCCTGGAACTGGGTGGACAGGTCGGTCATGGGCGCAGGGTCTCCGTTGTCTCTGTGGTTCGTCGGGGCGGTTCGGTGGCGCCGGGCCATGAGCCGGGGCGCCGGGGTGCGGGCCCGGGCCGCAAGCGGCTGCCAACCCGGGCATTGGACACCCGGAACCATAATTGACGTTTACGTCAACGTCAACGCCACCTGACTATAGCCGAGTCCCTGCCTGCCTGCAGGGCGAGGCACCCACCGTCCGCCCAAAAAAACAGGCGCCCGAAGGCGCCTGTTGAAGTGGGACGATGCGCCTGGCTCAGCGGCCGTACAGCACCTGGGGCAGCCACATGCCGATGCCCGGGAAGTTGTACAACAGCACGATGGCGACCACCTGGATGCCCATGAAGGGCAGCATGCCCGCAAAGATCTGGTTGAGCGTCACGTGCGGCGGACTCACGCCCTTCAGGTAGAACGCGGCCATGGCCACCGGCGGGCTCAGGAACGCGGTCTGCAGGTTCAGCGCCACCAGCAGGCCGAAGAACAGCGGGTCGACCCCGAAGTTGTCCAGCAGCGGGATGAAGATGGGCATGAAGATCACGATGATCTCGGTCCACTCCAGC
>CAYVGD010000370.1:0-2596 GCA_964450095.1 uncultured Polaromonas sp. | reverse complement strand
GTCATCACGGCCACCTGCACCGACATGACCCGCTTGGAGCCTGCCAGGTTGACCAGGAATTCACGCTCCATCTGGTGGTAGGTGAACTCGAACTTCTGGGTGTCGGGCGACTTCTTGGCCACCTTCTCGGGCTTGGCGTCCTTGCCCTTGGCGTCCTTGCCGGCGGCCCCACCTTCGCCCGGGACGGCCTCGAGGCCGAGCTGGATGCGCTCTTCGGGCGTGAGCGTGGGCGGCTTGGGCTTGAAGAAGCCCGAGGCGAACAAGGTGCCCACCACGGTGGCGGCCACGAGCACGATCAGGCCGACCACGGCCAGGATGATCTTGATCAGGTTCGATTTCGGCTTGGCGCCTTCTTCCGGTGCTGCTGCGGCTTCTTCTGCCATGGGTATGCCTCTTCAGGGTCGATTCATCGGGTGGCCACGGGACCTCAGGCGAGCACGTCCCAGGCGGTGCCGTCGCGACTCACGCGCGGCGTCGCCAGGGTCGGCTCCAGGGTCAATTCAGGTTCGGAATCCCGCGGACTGCGGCCCGCTGTGTGCTGGCCGCGGTCGGGTGTCGGGTTTCCGCCAGATTGGCGGCTGGAATCACCTTGCACCCAGACGCTAGCAACTGCCGTGCCCGACTGCGACAAGGTCTCGCGAAGGCGGGGCAGGCCCTGGGTGATCAGGTCGCGCGTGGCCTGGTTGTCGCTGCGGAACACCGCATCGAGCCCGCCCGAGCGCATCTGCAGTTCCATGTCGATGCGGCCCAGGTCAGCCGGATCGAGCTGCATCTGGACCTTCCATTCGCCACGTTCGATCTGGGCCTGCAGCCGCTGGCCCAGGGCCTGACCCAGGCGCTGGGCGAGTTGTTCGTACTGGGCCGCGCGGTCGGCGGCGGTGCTGGCCTCCTGCGCAGGGCCGCCCGCGCCCAGGCGAGCGGCATCGCCCAGGGCCTGGCCCTGGCCGCCAAAGGTCTGCCCGCCGGTGGCGCCGCCGCCCGGGCCGCCCGCGGCATCGGCCGCTGACAGGGCATCGGGCTGGAGCAGGGATTCGGCGCCGGCCAGGGTGAGGGTCTCGGACAGCGGCTGGCCGGTGACCTGGCCCCAGGCCACGGTCTGCCCGGTGGCGGCCAGGCCAGCCAGGCGCTGGGCCACCAGCGCATGCGGCTGCAGTTCGAGGCGCAGCACATCCTGCAAGGCCGGGGCGGCCGGCGGCAGCGCCGCCTGGTTGGTCGCCAGGACTGCCGCCTGCGCGCCGGCCTGCGTAGCCGAAGGCAACAAGGCGGCTGCCGCGCCGCCCGGGCCGGCGGGCGAACCCAGGCGCACGTCCAGGCCACGCAGCGCCTGCCCGCCCAGGGCGGCCAGTGCGCCCAGGGTGGGGCCCGCAGGCAACGCCCCGGCCTGGCCGGCCTGGGCCGCATCGGCCGCGGTCGGGGCCAGCGGCGCCGCCAGCATGCCGCCCGCACCGACAGCCTGCGCGGCCTGGAGGGCCTGTGCAGCGGCAGCAGCGGTGGCTGCGGCCTGCGCTGCGTGGAGCTGCGCGTCCAGCGCCGCGGTGGGGGGGAAGAGGTTGCGGATGGTCGCGTCGTCCAGGCCCTGGTTGCGGGCGAAAGCCAGCAGGCTGTCGCTGTCGGGCAGGGGCTCGTCGGCAGTGATCAGCTCGATGTTGGGGCTCAGCGCCACCGACTGCAGGCCCGCGGCGCCGGTGCCGGGAGCGGCAAGGCCTTGCCGCTGCTGGGCGCTGATCAGGTTTTCCAGCAGGTTGGCGAAGTCCGCCCCCCGCACGCCCTCCCCGGCGGGCAAGGCCGGGCTGGGCGCGGCCCCGGAGGGCGCTGACAGGGGGCTGGCGGTGAAAGTGAGGGAGGAAGCGTCCATGGGCGGCGGTCGGGCTGGGGGTGGGCCGGAAGGTGTGTTCCACCTGGAATAGCAAAAAGCGTGACCGGTAAGCCCTTGCCACGGGCGGGCACAAATGCTGACTGTCGGAAATTCATGGCACGGTCTTTGCAGCCAGCCCTTCTGGCGTGAGCCCGATGTGCTGCCCGACGACCACCGAGTAACGAATTTTTACAGATAAACCGCCGCAATGAGCAGCCTGACCCTGTCCAACCTCCGGCAGAGCTTCACCCAGTTCAGCATGACCGGGTTGAGCATCCCCGCGCTCGTGCTGCTGATCGTGGCCATGCTGGTGCTGCCGCTGCCGGCCTGGCTGCTGGATGTGCTGTTCACCTTCAACATCGCCTCCAGCCTGTTGATCGTGCTGATCGCAATCAACACCCGCAAGCCCCTGGAGTTCTCGTCCTTCCCCTCGGTGCTGCTGTTTGCCACGATGCTGCGCCTGGCGCTGAACGTGGCTTCCACCCGCGTGATCCTGGTCAACGGGCACGAGGGTGAGGAGGCCGCGGGACAGGTGATCGCGGCCTTCGGCCACTTCGTGATCGGCGGCAACTACCTGGTGGGCTTCGTGATCTTCACGATCCTGATGATCATCAACTTCATCGTGGTGACCAAAGGCGCGGGCCGCGTCTCGGAGGTGAACGCGCGCTTCACCCTGGACGCCATGCCGGGCAAGCAGATGTCCATCGACGCCGACCTCAACGCCGGCGTGATCGACCAGGA
>CAYVGD010000369.1:0-2614 GCA_964450095.1 uncultured Polaromonas sp. | reverse complement strand
CCAGGTCACTCTCGGCGCCTATCAGCTCCGCCCTGATGGTACGGCGGGGTGGCTGTGCATCGACGTCGACGCCGATGAGGACTCGGAGCACGCGCGAGACAACGCCCGGCGCCTGACGACGCTACTCCGTGATCGCTTTCGTCAAGTGGGGCTGCCCATCGCCGTAGAATTCACCGGCAATCGCGGCTACCACCTCTGGGCGTTTTGTCCGGACGGCGCCCCCGCCGGCGATCTGCAGCGCCTGGGGCAGTGGGCGGTCGATGCGATCCTCGAGGAAGAGGGCGAACTCGCCGGCATCCACGTCGAGGTGTTCCCCAAGCAGGACCGACTCACCGAACAGGATCCTTTGGGCAACCTGGTCAAGGTGCCTTTGAGCCGACACAAGAAGACGGGGAGGCGCTGCTTCTTTGTCGATGATGACCTGGAGCCCTTGCCGGCAAGCGAACAGGCTGGCGCCCTCCTCTCCATCGAGACAGTGACGGCCGCCGATATTGCCGCCATCCTCGGTGAGTGGGTGCCCGCCGAGTCCCCCAGGGCGAAGGGCAGCGCGGGCCGGCCGGCAGGCGCCCGTTGGACAACCGATGTGGCTCGCGCGGCCTCGGCGCTTGAGCGCCTGGCCTCGTGGCGGTGCGACGACTATGACGCGTGGCTACAGGTGGGTATGACCCTGCGCGGCCTCGGCGACGTGGGCCTGAGCCTTTGGGACCAGTGGTCACGGCAGAGCGCCAAGTATCAGGAGGACGCCTGTGCCTCCAAGTGGGGGGGCTTGACGCCGGACGATGGGTTGACCTTGGGCAGCTTGATCCATTGGGGGCGGGAAGACGCCGGCGACGCCTCCCACGCGGTCGACCTGCAGGCCGAGCCCCAGGGGGGCGGCGAGCCGGAGTACCTGGCCGATGCACCATGGCCCGAGCATACGGACGGCGCTGCGCCTCAGAGCGTAGGAGGCACACAGACTCCCACAGCGGTGGACCTACCCGATATCCTTACCGGCGCCGGGCGCTTGCCCGAGCTGGCCACAGAAGGGGAGGCCGCACTAATCCAGGCCGGCGCGCCCATCTACGCCCGCGGCGACCTGTTGCAGCGCCCGGTTATCTGTCCGGTGGATGCAGCCGACGGCCGCACAACGGAATCGGTGCGCCTGGCCGACGTTACCCCGACTGTGATGCTAGATCATCTGGCGCGTGCCGCCCGGTGGTGGCGGTGGGATGTTCGCTCCAGCCAGTGGAAGCCCGCCGATCCCTCGGAGATGGTGGCGAAAGTGATTCTCAGCCGGGCCGGCGAGTGGCAGCTGCCCCGTATCGCCGGCGTGATCACTACTCCCGTCCTGCGCCCCGATGGCTCTATCCTGGCCGAGGCGGGGCTGGATCCCACCACCCGCCTCCTGCTTGTCTCACCGCCGACGATGCCAGCGATACCAGAGCGCCCCACCCGCCAAGATGCCAAAGACGCGCTGGCCATCCTCGAGGGCCTACTGGCCGAGTTTCCTTTTGCGGACGGCCCGAGCCGATCGGTGGCACTTTCGGCGCTTATCACGCCGGTGGTGCGCTCAGCACTGGGTGCGGCGCCCCTCCATGCGTGCGTTTCACCCGAGGCGGGGAGCGGGAAAAGTTACCTTTTTGACCTGGCCTCGGCAATCGCTACCGGGCGCTGGTGCCCGGTGATTGCCGCGGGTGGGTGCGACGAGGCAGAGCTGGAGAAGCGGCTCGGCGCCGCTGCCCTGGCCGGTGCGCCGGTTCTGTCGCTGGACAATGTGAACGGTGTGCTTCGGAGCGACCTGCTGTGTCAGCTGATCGAGCGCCCCCTCGTGGAGGTGCGCGTGCTGGGCGCGTCGCGCAACGTCACCATCGAGAACCGCGCGACGCTGTTTGCGACCGGGAATAATCTCGCCGTGAGTGGTGACTTGGTGCGCCGCACCGTTCGCTGCCTCCTGGACGCCAAAACCGAGCGCCCCGAACAGCGCGAGTTTGCCAACGACCCCTACCAGAGCATCATCGCCGACCGCGGCCGCTACGTCGCCGCGGCCTTGACCATCTCCCGCGCCTATATCGTCGCGGGCCTCCCTGGCAAACTGCGCCCGCTGGCATCGTTTGCCCGGTGGTCGGACTTTGTGCGTTCAGCGCTCGTGTGGTTGGGCTGCGCAGATCCCCTCCTCACGATGGAGGAGATCCGCAACGACGATCCCCACCGCGCCGAAACCCGCGCCGTGGTTGACGCTTGGGCCGCGGCCGCGCCAGACGAGGAGATCACCGCCGCTGAGCTGGTACGCCGGGCGGGGGTCGTTGACGACCAAGGCGGGCCCCTGTACCCAGGGCTCGGTGAGGCGCTACGGGCGGTGGCCATGGCACGCGGTAATCTGGACGTGACACGCCTCGGCTATTGGTTGCGAGCTAACGCGGGGCGTGTTGTGGGGCCGTGGCAGATCAACCGGGAAGGCAAGGGCAAGGCCGGGGTTCGTTGGCGCCTGGTATCGATGATCACCAAGGGTGACGATGGTGACGATGGTGACGATATCCTTAACGGGGCTAGGGATTTAGCAGAAGAAAAAAAGGTAACTTTTATACATTCTGCTAAATCTGTAGAGGGGCTGGGAACATCGTCACTATCGTCACAT
>CAYVGD010000368.1:0-2617 GCA_964450095.1 uncultured Polaromonas sp. | reverse complement strand
TTCATGCTGCACGCCGTGGGCGACGGCTACGGCGGCCTGGAGCACCGCAATTCCACAGCCCTGATCTGCGGCCGGCGCGACCTGCCGGTGCAGGGCGATGCCCGCGTGAGCGAAGGCTACAACACGCTGCGCGGACTGATCAGCCACGAGTACTTCCACACCTGGAACGTCAAGCGCCTGCGGCCGGCGGAGTTCGCGCGCTACGACTACACGCGCGAGAACCACACGCGCCTGCTCTGGTTCTTCGAGGGCTTCACCAGCTACTACGACGATCTGATGCTCAGGCGCTGTGGCCTGCTGGACAACGCCGGCTACCTGAAGCTGCTGAACAAGACGATCAACCAAGTGCTGCAAACGCCAGGACGCCAGGTGCAGTCGGTGGCCGAGGCCAGCTTCGATGCCTGGGTGAAGTACTACCGCCAGAACGAGAACACGCCCAACGCCACGGTGAGCTACTACACCAAGGGCGCGCTGGTGGCGCTGTGCCTGGACCTGACGTTGCGCCAGGAAGGCCGGGGCACGCTCGACGGGCTCATGCGCATGCTGTGGCAGCGCTGCGAGGCCGGCCCCATGAGCGAGGCAGACTTCACCCAGGCGCTCGAGGCGCTGGCCGGCCGCAGCTTTGCCGCCGAGATCGCCTCCTGGGTGCATGGCCGGCAGGAACTGCCGCTGCGGCCCCTGCTCGAAGCCCAGGGCGCAGCCTTGATGGAAGACCCTGACTCCCTCGCGCAGCGCCTGGGCCTGCGCGTGAGCGAGGCCGGTGGGGTGCAGATCAAGACCGTGCTGCACGGCGGGCCGGCCCACGCCGCGGGCCTGTCGGCCGGCGACGAATGGCTGGGCATCGAAGTCCCGGACGGCGGCGCCTGGCGCCTGGGCAAGCTCGAGGACCTGCTGCACTGCGCCCTGCCTGGTCAGTCGCTCCAGGCCCTGGTGGCGCGCGACCAGCAGATCCTGCGCCTGCCCCTGGTGTTTCCCGCGGCGGGCACGACCTGGCGCTTGGTGCCGCGCGATCCGGCGCAGCTGGACGCCTGGCTGGGCTGAGCCACCGGCGGCCGGTGCAGGCCGAGATCGGCCCGGCCCCAGCCCGCGCGCACTTCAAAAGCGCCAGCCGCACGGGCGCCGCGACCCCGGGCACCCAGCAAGAGGCGCCCCCCGGCGTGCATGGCGCAAGCTCAGACATCCACCGCGCCACGCGCGGGCGCAAAAGGACCCCCCGCTCAGGAGCGGAAACGACGTTTCGTTCAGGCGGGGAAACGTCGCGCGCAGGCGCAGGAAGGACGCTGCACACGAGCGAGGAAACGTCGCCCTACGAAGGCGCGGGAAGAACGTCACGCGCAGGTGGAAAGAACCACGCGCAAGGCACAGGAAGAACGTCGCTCACAGACGCGGGAAGAACGAGCGCGCAGGCGCAGGAAGAACATCGCGCACAGGCGCGACGGGACCGCCGTGCCAGCCGTGGCATCATCCGGCCGCTGGGCTGGCCCAGGCCGGCCCGATGCGACCCCCAAGAACCCAGGCAGGAGACCTATGACCTACGAAACCATCGAAGTCAGCACCCAGGGCCCAGAAGGCCAGCAGGTGGGGCTGATCCGGCTCAACCGCCCCAAGCAACTCAATGCACTCAACGACCAGCTCATGGACGAGCTGGGCTCGGCGCTGCAGGCCTTCGATGCAGACGACGGCGTGGGCTGCGTCATTCTCACCGGCAGCGACAAGGCCTTCGCCGCGGGCGCCGACATCGGCGGCATGGCCAAGTACACCTTCGCCGATGCCTACGGGCGCGACTTCATCACCCGCAACTGGGAGAAGATCCGCAGCGTGCGCAAGCCCGTGATCGCCGCCGTCTCCGGCTTCGCGCTGGGCGGGGGTTGCGAGCTGGCCATGATGTGCGACTTCATCATCGCCGCCGACAACGCCCGCTTCGGCCAGCCCGAGATCAAGCTGGGCATCATCCCCGGCGCGGGCGGCACGCAGCGCCTGCCCCGGGCCGTGGGCAAGTCCAAGGCCATGGACCTGGCGCTCACCGGCCGCATGATGGATGCCCAGGAGGCCGAGCGCTGCGGGCTGGTCAGCCGCGTGGTGCCCCAGGACAAGCTCCAGGACGAGGCCCTGGCCACGGCGCTGCAGATCGCCCAGTTCGGCCGCCTGGCGGTCATGGCCACCAAGGAGGCCGTCAACCGCGCCTTCGAAGGACCGCTCAGCGACGGCCTGATGTACGAGCGCCGCCTGTTCCACGCGCTGTTCTCCACCGAAGACCAGAAAGAAGGCATGGACGCCTTCCTGGCCAAGCGGCCCGCGCAGTTCAGGCACCGCTGAGCCCCGCCTGCCGGGCCGGCTGCAGTGCCCCGCCCGGCAGCCCGGAGGGCCTGCACCCCGGCCGGAATGCGCTATACTTTCACGCCTCGGTGATATAGCTCAGTTGGTTAGAGCGCAGCATTCATAATGCTGATGTCGGTGGTTCAAGTCCACCTATCACCACCACACACAAGCCCCAGAGGTCCAGCCTCTGGGGCTTTCTTGCTTCACAGCCTCTGGACACACACCATGAACCGCTGCGACACCCCCTGCCCGCTCAGACAGGCCCGCACATGAGCGCCCCCCCCTCCCCCAACCCCCC
>CAYVGD010000367.1:0-2622 GCA_964450095.1 uncultured Polaromonas sp. | reverse complement strand
CGTGGAGGTGCTCGGCGTTGGGGAGCTCGGTGAGCGCCGGCGGCTTCACGTAGCGGGCGTTGACCGCCTCGTTGAGGTACATCTTGGCCACGCGGCGCGCGGTGTCGTTCGTGTTGTGGTCGTTCTCGGTGTCGATGACCAGGCTCTTAAGCACGCCCTGCATCTTGGTCTCGACCTCGTCGAGCAGCTTCTCCAGCTCGCACGGCTCGATGAACTCCGCGATGTTGTCGTTCGCATTGAAGCGCTTGCGCGCCTGCTGGATGCGCTCGCGGATCTTCACGGACACGGGGGTGCCCTCGTCAGGGATCACGTCCGGGTCCAGTGCAGGGGTGGATTTCATAAGCATCGCCAGATGGTAGCAAGCCGCAAGCATAAGGCTTTCCGGGCTCGGCAACAGCCTTACTCATCCACGGCAGGACCCCGGGCCGCGCCGGTCGGTGGCAAAAGCCGCTCCAGGTCGGCCAGGGTGTCGGCTTCGTGCAGCGGCTTGTCGTGCCGGATGCGTGCCATGCGCGGGAAACGCAGGGCCACGCCGCTCTTGTGGCGGCCGCTGCGCTGGATGCCCTCGAACGCGAGCTCGAACACCAAGCTGGGCCGCACGCTGCGGACCGGGCCGAACTTTTGCAGCGTGCTGCGGCGGATGACGGCGTCCACCTGCGCGAATTCGGCATCGGTCAGGCCCGAATAGGCCTTGGTGAAGGCCACCAGCTGCAGCGGCTGCCGGGCCAGCGCCACGCCGGGCTGGGCCGGCAGGGGCTCGCCCCGGCCGATGGCCTCCACCACCGCCTGGGCCGCCTGCGGGCTTTCCGGGGGTCGGTTCCAGACGGCGAAGGTGTAGTCGGTGTAGAGCGAGGCGCGGCGCCCATGCCCGGCCTGGGCATAAACGAGCACCCCGTCGACCACCAGGGGTTCGGTCTTCCACTTCCACCACAGGCCCTGGGCGCGGGTGCGGCCCACACCGTAGGCCGCGTCGCGCTGCTTGAGCATGAGCCCCTCCACGCCCAGGCCGCGCGAGGCCTCGCGCAGGCGGGCCAGTTCGGGCCAGGCGGGCGCCTCCAGCACGGGCGAGACGGCCACCGGCCCGCTGGCCAGAAGCGACTCCAGCTGCGCCCGCCGCCGGGCCTGGGACTGGGCGCGCACATCCTGGCCCTGGGCCTCCAGCAGGTCGTAGGCCAGGAACACCACCGGGGCCGCCCGCAGCAAGGCGGTGCTCAGGCGCTTGCGGCCCAGGCGCTGCTGCAGCACGGCAAAGGCGGCGGGCCGCCCCGCACCCCAGGGACTGGAGAGCGCTTCGGTCCCCGGATCGGCTGGCTTACCTGCATCAACTGCAGCAACTGCAGCAACTGGATCGCCTGCATCGCCTGTGTCACCTGAACTGCCTGGGTCGCCTGAGGAGGCGGGGGTTGCGGCAGCAGTTGCCAGCGCCAGGGCGGTGCGGGCGTCCAGGCGCGGCGCAAAGACCGGGGGTGGGCCGTGCCAGGCCAGCAGCTCGCCGTCGAGCACGGTGCCCTCGGGCAGGGCCTGCGCCCGCTGGGCCACCTCGGGAAATGCTTCGGTGACCAGTTCCTCCCCACGCGACCACAGCCACACCCGGCCACCGCGCTTGACCAGTTGGGCACGGATGCCGTCGTACTTCCATTCGGCCAGCCAGTCCAGGGGCGTGCCCAGCAGTTCGTCCAGCGAGGCCTCGGGGGGCAGCGGATGGGCCAGGAAGAAGGGATAGGGCCGGCCGTCGTCGGGCGACCGCACCGGCCCGCCCTGCTCGGGGGTGACCAGCGCCGCATAGGCCCGCGGCGTGGGCGCGGTGCGCGCGTCGGTGTAGCCCACCATGCGCTGCGCGATGCAAGCGGCCTCCACGCCGGCATGCGCTGCCAGGGCGCGCTGCACCAGCAACCGGCTGATGCCTACGCGAAAGCCACCGCCCACGAGCTTGACCCACAGCATTCGGCCCAGGGGGTCGAGCTGCTGCCACTGCTGTCGCACGCGTTCGCGCACTTCGGCCTCGGGCAGGCCCTTGAGCGGCAGCATGCGCGACTCCACCCAGTGGGACAGCGGCGAATCGTCGGCCTGATCGCCAGGGGGCAGCACATGCGCGATGGTCTCGGCCAGGTCGCCCACGGCCTGGTAGCTGGCCTCGAACAGCCAGTCGGACAGGCCCGCGATCTCCGTGGCCAGCGCGCGCAGCACCGAGGTGCGCACCAGCTGCCGGGGCCGGCCCCCACTGAGGAAGTACACCGCCCAGGCAGCGTCGGCCGCGTCGGCCTCGGCCAGGTAACGGCGCATCGCCTCGACCTTGGCGGCGGTCGAGGTGGTGCCGTCGAGCTCGGCATAGAGCGCGGCAAAGCGCTTCACGCCGGGGGCTCCGCCGCGTCCTCTGCTGCCGGCCCTGCGGCAGGCTGTGCAGCGCGTTCCGCAGCCGGCTCAGCGGCTGGCCCTGCAACCGGCCCAGTGGTTGGCGCAGAAGCCGACTCAGTGGTTGGCCCCGCGGCAGGCTCTGCAGCCTGCGCGGGCTCCTCGTCGCCGTACTGTGTCTCGAAAGCCTCGGGCTGCACCCCGCGTTCCTGCAGGTGGCGCACCATCACGGCCACGCTGCCGTGCGTGACGATCACCCGGCCGGCGCAG
>CAYVGD010000366.1:0-2629 GCA_964450095.1 uncultured Polaromonas sp. | reverse complement strand
GGCTCTCTCCGCTCTCTATGCGCTCGCAGATTGCGTCAAGGCCGACCGCTTCCAGCTTGGCCGACATTCAGTGCGCTCCGCTTCCCCAATGCGGGGGCGGCTCCTGATGTTCGTGTCCCATGGTGCTTTTCCCTCGGCCTGAGCCGGACCCTGGGTGCTGCCAGGTCAGTGATGCCCCCGCCTGCCCGCGTGCCGGTGGAGTCCGGTCGCGTCGTCTATCTACATCGGGGAACTGCGCCCGCTACCTGTCTGCCGCTTGAGGCGCGATGGCATAGCCACACGAAGCCCTGCACCATGCCCTGACGGACAGAACGGCGCACTGCTGGCCCGGAGGTGGCGGGATGGATTCGGGGTGGCTCGGTGTCTAGGTGGCGCTCGGACTCATGCCCTCTAGCCGGGCTGCGTTGGCCTCACGATGACTGTGAGCCGCCCCAAAAGCGAAAAGCCCGCAGGGCGAACCTTGCGGGCTGTTTTCAGTGGCACCTATCCCATGAGGGGGTGCCGCTATTATTGTGCTGGACGACCGTCCAATTCTTACGTGTCACGAGCGTAGCACAACATTACGGGGCCTTGCAACTACCGCCTGTCGGGTGGTCACAACTCCAACCGGGGGGCCAGCTTCGCCATTGCCGCCCTGCCCGCTTCGGCTTGGCTGCGGTCGATCTCCACAGACAGCCACCGGGCCAGTTCGCGCTTGTCTTCGGGAAACTGCCGGTCAAACGCCATCCGGCCTGTCCCCGCGCAGTGGGGGCACTGATCCCCCAGCGCCGGGGTGCCGGGGATGACCTTGTAGCCCGTCCCGCCACAGGGCTTGCAGGTTCCGTGGCGATACCAACCCAGCACGGCGCGGGCGAGGTCTGCGGCTTGCACTTGAGACAACTTCACCCTCAGGGTTCGGGCGCGGCGGAATGCCATGTCGGCCAGCATGGACGCCACGGGCTCGGGCTTGCCGTCTGCAAAAAGCCGTTGCAGGGCAAGGCCCAGCGGAACGTGGCGGGCTGCGAGTCCTGCCGCGCCCAGAACGTCCGAATCGCTCCATGTGGTGCGGGCGTCCACGGCAAGGGAGCCGGAATTGACCGCACTGGAATACCGCTCAAGCACTTTCATCCGTCACCCCTCTCGTTTATCCGACCACTTCCACACCGGGAGCGCGGTTCCTGACCTTCGCTGCCGTGCGCTGAATCGCTTTCTCGTACAGGCTGCGTGCCACGCTGGAGCGTTGGGCGTCGTGCCAGGCGTAGCAGTCGCGCAGGGCCTCCAGCCCTTCCCCGTCCAGCAGCAGGGGCTTGCCCTCGCTTGCCCTCGCGTGGCTGCGGATCAGGGCTTGCTGGGCCGATTGAGCGGCTTGCAGGGCATCCGTGCCGCCGACCTTGAATTCCGCTGCCAGCACTTCGCACAGGTTCACCATGTCGGCCAGTTGCCGCCATTCCTCGCGGGTGGCGTGCCCCATGCGGAAGCACTCCAGCGCGGACAACTCCAGCAGGCGCAGCTTGTCGAGGTCGCGGGGCGCGGTGACGGTCGCCCCTTCGATGGCATAGGCCACGGGGTTGACCAGCGCATAGACCTTGCGCTTGCAACGCTTGCGGCTCATGCCGCCTTCCTTGCGCTGTCGTTCGCCACAGGCAGGCCAGCCCAAGGCGTCCCCGCCAGCGTCGAGGCGATCGGGGCCGCTGCGTTCTTCTTGCGCCAATCCCGCTGGATCTGCGTGCGGCTCTTGAGCGGCTTCTTCGCGTCCTTGCCGTGGCCCAGCGCATACACAGCCACGCCCATGCGCCCGATGGCGTCACGCTCCCACCCGGCTACGTGGATCACGCCCTTGTCGTACAGCGTGCGCAGCAGGCGGCACATATAGCGGTGCCCCATGCCGGTGTGTTCTGCGAGCGTCTTGGCCGTGGAAGGCCCCGACAGCAGTTCCTCCAGCAGCAGCGCAAAGGTCACGTAGCTGCACTTCACGGTTTCTTTGGTCCTCATTCGTTGCTCTCCAATAGTTGCAGTGCGTCCCGCAGCAGGTCCGCTTGTGTGAATCCGTAGTGCTTGGCAAACCCTTTGGTGCCCAGCCCGTGAACGCCGCTTGCGCCCCTGTGGTGCTCGTAGCAAAGCGGGATCAGCGTCAGATAGCCGCCCTTGCCCCAGCCGCCCGTCCGAAGGTGATGCAGTTCGACGGGGCCGGGTTCGTGCGGTCCATGGATGCGGCGGCAGACCATGCAGCCAATCTGCGCGAGGGCGTCCTTGTGGCGGCGCTCGTCGTTGGTCATGCCCGCACCCCGATTGCTGCCAGCGCCTCAGTAACGTCCCTGACGACGACGCACCGGCCACCGAGCCAGCCAGCGTGCCAGCGGATCTGGTCGTCGGTCAGTTGCCGGGCGCTCGCGGGCTTGGCCCCGTCCTTGACTTCGATCAGGACCGTCTCGCCCCGGAACCCCACCAACAGGTCGGGCACCCCATGCCCCACGGCTGCAAGGCTCTGGACGAACGCGCCCACCTTGCGCAGCGCGGCCACGATCTCGGGCTGATTGCGGTCAACCTTGGCCGCTCTCACTCGCTCGCCTCCAGGCTCCTGCGCTCACACTGGAGTCGCCAGTCCCACCAAGCAGCAGCAGGGGTGTAGCCGTAGCCAACGATCCGCGTT
>CAYVGD010000365.1:0-2636 GCA_964450095.1 uncultured Polaromonas sp. | reverse complement strand
GGAGGTCGAGGAGGTCGTCGAGGTCGGCGACATCGATCCCGACCACGTGCACCTGCCCGGCATCTACGTGCACCGCATCGTGCACAACCCCACGCCCGAAAAGCGCATCGAAAAACGCACTGTTTCCACCCAAGGAGCCTGAGCATGCCCTGGACCCAAGATCAGATGGCCGCACGCGCGGCGCAGGAACTCGAGGACGGTTTCTACGTGAACCTCGGCATCGGCATCCCGACGCTGGTGGCCAACCACACCGGTGACAAGGAGGTCTGGCTGCAGTCGGAAAACGGCATGCTCGGCATCGGTGCGTTTCCCACTGAAGACCAGGTCGATGCCGACCTGATCAACGCCGGCAAGCAGACCGTCACCACCATTCCCGGCTCGGCCATCTTCGGCAGCCACGAAAGCTTTGCCATGATCCGCGGCGGCAAGATCAACCTGTCCATCCTGGGCGCCATGCAGGTCAGCGAGCAGGGCGACCTGGCCAACTGGATGATTCCCGGCAAGATGGTCAAGGGCATGGGCGGTGCCATGGACCTGGTGGCGGGCGTGCCGCGCGTGATCGTGCTCATGGAGCACGTGGCGCGCAAGAAGGACGGCACCGAAGACCTCAAGATCCTGCCCCAGTGCACGCTGCCGCTGACGGGCGTGGGCGTGGTCGACCGCGTGATCACCGACCTGGCCGTGCTGGATGTCACCCCCGAGGGTCTGAAGGTGGTCGAGCTCGCGCCCGGCGTGACGCCCGAGGCGCTGCAGGCCAAGACGGGCGTGCCGCTGCGGTTCTGAAGCGCTTGGCCCCGCGGCGCTGCGGGGTAGAGTGGGGCGCATGACGCTTTCCCGCGCCCTGCTCGCCAGGCTTCGGCAGGTCCACCGGTCCTCCGGCTGGCCCTGCGGCGATGCCTTGGAGATCGAGCTGCTGGCCGCCGGGCTGGCCAGCATGGCCTGTGACAGCCTGGGCCGGCAGTGGCTTCAGCTCACGCCGCAGGGGCTGGCGGCGCTGGCCGCCTCGCTCGAGGCCAACCGCGCCCGGCGCGATGCGCACGAGGCGCTGGTCGAACGCGTGGCGCTCTGGATGCACGGCCAGGGCCGGCTGGTCTGGCGATCGCCCGCCATGCGTGCCGCCGTGGAAAGCGCAGACACGGGCCGCAAGTGGGCCCTGGGCTTGCCGGACGTGTACAGCCTGCGCCACTCTTCCAGGGAAGACCGGCTCGAGCCGATCGCGCACGAGGTCAAGGTCAGCCGGGCCGACCTGCTGTCCGACCTCAAGCGCCCCGAAAAGCGGGCTCCCTACCTGGCCGTCTCGTGCCAGCTGTACTACGTGCTCGGCTGTGACGCGCGGGGGCGGCCGATCGCGCGCGCCGACGAATTGCCGCCCGAGTGCGGCGTGGTGCAAGCCGGGCCCGACCGCCTGGAGGTATTGCGGCCTGCACCGAGCCGGGCGCAGCCCGCGCTCGGCTTTGCGGTGTGGATGGCGCTGGCCAAGGCCGACCGCTTCCGCCCCGATGAGGATGGCCCGCAGATGCGGCTGTAGCGCCGCTGCGGTTCAGCGTCTTTTCAGCCGCTGGCTCTTGCGGGTGCGCTCGTGAAAGTCTTCGGGCTTGGTCTTGACCCAGCCGATGAAGCGCGCCATCTCCGGGTGGGCCAGCAGCGCCTCGACCGTGTGGTACTGCCGGGCCAGCTCGACCTCGGTGAACAGCGCATGGATCTGCCGGTGGCAGATGCGGTGCAGGTATTCGGTGTGCCGCCCGCCCTTGGATTTGGGCACCAGGTGGTGGGCGTCTTTGTGCGCCTCGGGAATGGGGCGCTCACACAGCGGGCAGACCAGGGCTTCGGCGGGAGCGGGCAGGGCCTGGAATTGCTGCTCCAGCAGCTTGCGACGGATGCGTCCGCTCATGGTCGGCGTGGGGCCACTGGCTTTCAAACGGGAGGGTGTGGGTGGGGCCCGGGGCCACGGAAGCGCTGCGGGCGGGTTCAGAGTGTGGCACCGCGGGGCTGACCTTCGCACCCGTTCCGCAAGAGCCCGCTCACCGGCCCCGGCCTTGAGGCAGGCCCGGCTTGATACACTTGGGCCCACGCCGCGGGCTGCTCGCCCTTGCGGCTGCTTTTTTTCCGGGCCGTGCCTTTGCCTTCATGCAGGCCCTGTGCTCCGGGAACAGCGGTGGGGCCGGCCTGGAGCCTGCCCCCGCCCCGTGCTGGTGAGTTCATTGACGGGCCCTTGCGCATGTGAGGCGCGGCCCGTCCCGTTTTTCTGCCGGGTCATGGTCAGCCGGGCCGTGTCCCACACGGTCGCGCCGGGCAGGTTCGCGCAAAGGTCGGATGTGCATGTGACGACTCGTCCTGCACCTCCGCTTGCGCGACCGGTCCATGCTGTGGCCCTGGCGCCCCCCGGGCGTGCCGTGCTCAGCATTGCGCCCGCCCCGCGCCACCACATTTCAGGAGTGACAGTGTCCAAGGAAGATTTGATCGAGATGCAAGGCAAGGTTGACGAAGTGCTGCCCGACGGGCGCTTTCGCGTGACCTTGGAAAACAATTACCAGCTGATCGCCTACTCGGGCGGCAAGATGCGAAAGAACCGCATCCGCGTGCTCGCAGGCGACCGCGTGACCGTGGAGATGTCGCCCTACGACCTGAGCAAGGGC
>CAYVGD010000364.1:0-2638 GCA_964450095.1 uncultured Polaromonas sp. | reverse complement strand
CTGGTGGCCGAGGACCCGCTGACCTGCGTGGTGCGCGGCTGCGGCATCGCACTGGACCGCATGGAGCGCCTGGGCCCCATCTTCACCTCGGAATAAAGCGCCTGCGCCGCGACCGGCGGCGCTTCGCTTGTCCTGACCCATGCCCCTCGGAACGCTAGACCGGTCGCCACCGCCTTTCTTCAGGCAAGGGCCCTCGGCGCTGTCCAAGCTGGTGTTCTTCAGCGCGTTTGCGCTGTTCCTCATGGTGGCCGATGCGCGCTTTGGCATCACCCAGCCGCTGCGCTCGGCCATCCTCACGGCCATCTATCCCCTGCAATGGCTGTCCCTGCAACCCGTGCGCGGTGCGCAGGTGGTGGGCGGCTATTTCGCCAGCCTCTCGCAGGCGCAGGCCCAGGCCGAGGCCGCCCAGCGCGAGCTCGCCCGCCAGCTGCAGCGGGGCGGGCAGTTCGAGCAGATGGAGGTCGAGAACCAGCGGCTGCGCCAGCTGCTGGAGCTGCGCCCGCGCCTGTCCACCAGCGCTGCCGCGGCCGAGGTGCTCTACGAAGCCGCCGACGCCTACACGCGCAAGGTCATCATCGACAAGGGCCAGCTCGCCGGCCTGGTGGCGGGCTCCCCCGTGATCGACGCGGGCGGCGTGCTCGGCCAGGTCACGCGCGTGCACCCGCTGGTCAGCGAGGTCACGCTGGTGGTGGACCGCGACCTGACCATCCCCGTGCTCAATGTGCGCACCGGCCTGCGCAGCGTGGCCTACGGTGACGCCTCTGGCGGCGGCGGCGGGGTGGAGCTGCGCTTCATCGGCAGCAACGCCGACGTGCAGGAGGGCGACCTGCTCACCACCAGCGGCGTGGACGGCATCTACCCGCCGGGCCTGCCGGTGGCGCGCATCGACCGCATCGAGCGGCGGGCAGATTCGGCCTTCGCCCGCATCCACGGCAAGCCGCTGGCGCTGGCCAGTGGCGCGCGGCACGTGCTGGTGCTCCAGCCGCTGTCGGCGCAGCTGCCGCCGCGGCCTGGCGAGGCCGCGCCCCAGCGGTCCAGGGAGGGGCGCCGATGATCATGCGAAGCGGCCAGCCGCTGCTGCTGCCGGCCAGTCCTTTTTTCATCTGGAGCAGCCTGCTGGCGGCGCTGCTTCTGAACATGCTGCCCCTGGGGCGGCTGCCCTGGATGCCCGACTGGCTCGCGCTGGTGCTGGTGTTCTGGACGGTGCACCAGCCGCTGCGTGTGGGCGTGGGCGTGGCTTTTTGCTTCGGGCTGGTGCTCGATGTGCAGCAGGCCGGCCTCATGGGCCAGCACGCGCTGGTCTACACCGCGCTGAGCTACCTGGCGATCATGGTCCACCGGCGCCTGCTGTGGTTCCCGCTGGGGCTGCAGGCGGTGCAGGTGCTGCCGCTGCTCATGGCCGCGCAAGTGCTGGAATGGCTGATCCGGCTGCTGGCCGGCGACGGCTTCGCGGGCTGGTCCTTCTGGCTGGCGCCCTTCCTGCAGGCGCTGCTGTGGCCCCTGGTGAGCATCTTGCTGCTGCTGCCGCAGCACCGGGCGCCCGATCCGGATGAAAATCGCCCGCTCTGAGCCGGTGCGCGCCGCGCCCGGCGCTGCCGCGCTGACCCCCTGCCCACCATGACCACCCTGCGCAACGTCGAAGCCGAACTCTCGCGCTTTCGCCAACGGGTGATGGCCGCCAGCCTGGTGGTGCTGCTGTGCTTCGGGCTGCTGGCCGCCCGGCTGGTGTACCTGCAGGTGGTGCGGCACGCGCATTTCGACGAGCAGGCTGAGAACAACCGCACGGCCGTGGTGCCCATCGTGCCCAACCGGGGCCTGATCACCGACCGCAATGGCGTGGTGCTGGCCACCAATTATTCGGCCTACACGCTGGAGATCACGCCGTCCAAGGCGGGCAACCTCGATGCGACCATCGACGCGCTGTCCGAGGTGGTGGAGATCAGCCAGCGCGACAGGCGCCGCTTCAAGCGCCTGCGCGAGGAATTCAAGAGCCTGGAGTCGGTGCCCATCCGCACCAAGCTCAGTGACGAGGAAGTTGCCCGCTTTGCCGCGCAGCGCTTTCGCTTTCCCGGCGTGGAGATCAAGGCGCGGCTCTTTCGCAGCTACCCCTACGGCGACCTCGCCAGCCACGTGGTGGGCTACATCGGCCGCATCAACCAGCGCGAAAAAGAGCGCATCGAGGAAGAGGACGAGGACGGCAACTACCGCGGCACCGAATACATCGGCAAGCTCGGCGTGGAGCAGAGCTACGAAAAGCAGCTGCATGGCATCACCGGCGTGGAGCATGTCGAGACCTCGGCCGGCGGCCGCGCCGTCAGGCGCCTGTCCAGCAGCCCGGCCACCCCGGGGCACACGGTCAAGCTGGCCATCGACATCAAGCTGCAAAAGCTCATCGAGGACATGTTCGGCGAGCGCCGCGGCGCCTTGGTGGCGATCAACCCCAAGACCGGCGAGGTGCTGGCCTTCGTGAGCAAGCCCACCTTCGATCCCAACCTGTTCGTCGAAGGCATTGACGTCGAGAGCTGGGCCTCGCTGAACGAGTCGCTGGACAAGCCCCTGCTCAACCGCGCCCTGCGCGGCACCTATCCGCCGGGCTCGACCTACAAGCCCTTCATGGCGCTGGGCGCCCTGGAGACGG
>CAYVGD010000363.1:0-2644 GCA_964450095.1 uncultured Polaromonas sp. | reverse complement strand
GGGTGTTTTATTGGGTGGCTGCTTGCATCGGCAGCGTGTGGCATTCGGTGCGGGTCTTGCTCTGGTTTGGAATGACTGTGTAAACAGTTGTGTCAGTTTTGAAGCGCTGTGTCACCCGTTTCAATCGGCGGGGTCACCGGTGTCGTGTACCGGTGCCGGGCGGGGTTGTTGGGGGCAAGACCTCAACCGCGTGGACACTATACCTAGGGCTCCAGGCCAATTCAAGCACTACATGTAGTGTTTTCACCAAGTGATGACAGAGCTGCGAAAGCCCGTGCCGAGGGTCGGGGCGATGGCGTCTGAAAGCTTTGGAAAGCTTCTTTCCCGGCGGCATTTGTGACCGATGCCGGGCAAAGCCTTACAAATTGTGAATCTCTTGCGGCAGAGCCAGATGCGGCGCGGCTTGCAGCCGGGTTTGCCTTGCCAGGCCAAAGCCAGCGCGGCCTTTCACGTGGCAAAAAGGCGGACGGGTCAGCTCAGGTCAGCCCATCTCATGCATCGCCCTGCCGACTGGCGATGACCTGAGCGGGGAAAAAACCGTCGCGCAACCCCAGGGCTTTTTGAAGGCCCGTCCAGTCGAAGCCGGTTCCGGGGTCTTTTTTCCGGCCAGGCGCCACGTGCTCATGCCCTGCCAGGTGAGCGATGGGGTGGTGCGCCAGCAGGGCGGCGCACAGGCTGGCCAGGCTTTCGTACTGGGGCGGCTCAAAGCCTTCCCCCTCCAGCCCCTCGAGCTCGATTCCGACGGAATCGTCGTTGCAGTTGTCCCGGCCCCGGTAGCGCGAGGCGCCAGCATGCCAGGCCCGGTCCAGCGTGCTGACGAACTGCCAGAGCTGGCCGTCGCGGGCAATGAAGAAATGCGCCGACACCTCCAGCCCGCGGATGCCCTGGAAATAGGGGTGGGCGTCCCAGTCGAGTTGGTTCGCAAACAGCTGCTGCACGCAACCCGTGCCGTACCGCCCCGGCGGCAGGCTGATCGAGTGCAACACCACCAGGTCGATGCGGGCACCGGGTGGTCGGGGACCGAAGTTGGGCGAGGGCTGGCGCCGCGCGTGCCGGTACCAGCCGCCGTCCCAGAGCGCACTGCCGGGGACGGGTCCCGCAAGCTTTTGGCGCGCTTGGCCTTCAGCCACGCTCGGCTTCCGCGCGGTGGGCCTCGCAGCAATAGCCCGCGCCACCGCGGCCGGTCACCGCTTCGCTGCGCGGCAGCACCAGGCCGCAGCGCACGCACTCGACCATGGGCGCGGGCTCCGCAGGGGTCGCTGGTCGCGCGGCGGCATCGGGCTTGGCGGCCTCACCGGGCGGGCCCCGGCGGCGCTGGCCGGCCTGGCGCAGCACCCAGAGCACCACCAGGGCCAGGGCCAGCAGAAGGAGGTATTTCATGGCCGCGTCCGGCAAGGGGGGCAGGCGCCTTCAGGCCCGCCCCAGGATCACTTCCAGCACGAAGCGAGAGCCCAGGTAGCTCAGCAGCAGCAGGCCCGCGCCCAGGTAGAGAACCCGCACGGCCTGGCGGCCCCGCCACCCGAGGCGCACGCGCCCGATCAGCAGGCCCGCGAAAGTGAGCCAGGCCAGCATCGAGAACACCGTCTTGTGGTTCCACACCGAGGCCGAGGCCAGGTGCGGCCCGTAGACGGTCTCGGCAAAGTACCAGCCGGCCACGAGGCTTGCCGACAGCAGCACGAAGCCTGCTTCGACGAAGCGAAAAGTCAACCGCTCCAGCGTGAGCAGCGGCACGCCCGACTCGGGCTCGGCCGCATCGCGCAGCCGGCTTTCGGCGCGGTTCATCAGCCAGCCGTGGATCACCGCTGCCGAGAAGAGCCCGTAGGAGGCAATGCCCAGCGCCCAGTGCAGTGGCAGCCAGGCCGAGGCGATCACCGGGTAGCTCGAGCCCGGAAACGCCAGGGGCAGCAGCACGCCCACCACGCCGAGGCCCGTCAGTGCCCAGCGGGCGCGCATCCGGGGCAGCAGCTGGTTCTCCACAGCGGCCACCGCCAGCACCAGCCACACCGTCATCGACAGCGCCGGCGCGAAACCAAAGCGCGGGGGCTGGCCGAACAGCCCCTCGACCAGGCTCACCGCGTGCAGCAGCCAGGCCAGCATGAACAGCCCCTGGCTCAGCCGGCTGCCCAGGCGCTGCCCCCAGCCCGCAAGCACTGCGTAGGCCAGCGCCGATGCCGCGGCCAGCGCGCCGCCCCAGGCAGGGGTCAAAGCTAAAATCATCCGGACAGTTTAGCCGTCCTGCCCCCCACTTCACTGCAGCCCTCGCGCGCTGCGGCAATCCATGGCCTCAGCCCTCACCGACAAACTCTCTCGCCTCGTCAAGGAATTGCGCGGCCAGGCCCGCATCACCGAGGACAACGTGCAGGACATGCTGCGCGAAGTGCGCATGGCCCTGCTGGAGGCCGACGTGGCCCTGCCCGTGGTGCGCGACTTCATTGCACGCGTCAAGGACAAGGCCCTGGGCCAGGAGGTGATGGGCTCGCTCTCCCCCGGTCAGGCGCTGGTGGGCATCGTCAACAAGGAACTCGCGGCCACCATGGGCGAGGGTGTGAGCGACATCAACCTGGCGGCGCAGCCGCCGGCGGTCATCCTGATGGCGGGCCTGCAAGGTGCGGGCAAGACCACCACCACCGCCAAGCTGGCCAAG
>CAYVGD010000362.1:0-2661 GCA_964450095.1 uncultured Polaromonas sp. | reverse complement strand
GGTGTTCCCGTCTGCAGCGGGTGTGGCCATGTCGGTCGACGCGCTGCTGGTGGTGCTGCTGGGCGGCGTGCACCAGTGGTGGGGCGCGGTGGCCGGCGGCCTGATGCTCAGCGTGCTGGCTGCGGAGCTTGGCCGCGAGCTCACCTACTGGCGCGGGCTGTTGGGCGTGGCCATCATGCTCATCATGGTGCTGGCACCCACGGGCCTGCTGTCGCTGGCCAGGCGCTGGCGCGCACGGGCGAACGCACCGCTTTCGCAAGGGGCTGCGGCGTGAGCGGTGAGGGCGCCCTGCTGAGCGTGCGTGGCCTGGTGCGCCACTTCGGTGGCGTGCGCGCGGTGGACGGTGTGGACTTCGAGGTGGGCGCCGGCGAATGCGTGGCGCTCATCGGCCCGAACGGCGCAGGCAAGTCCACCTGCTTTGCATGCATCGCCGGCCAGCAGTTGCCCACGGCGGGCGACGTGCTTTGGCAGGGCCGCTCGCTGCTGGGGCTGGACCCGCGGGAGCGCCTGGCCCGTGGCGTGGCGCGCAGCTTCCAGGTGGCGCAGTTGTTCGAGGCGCTCACTGTGCAACAGAACCTGCAGCTGGCCTTGCAGGCTCGCCAGGAGGGCGCACCCCGGTGGTCGCCCTGGCAGCCGCTGCCCAGCCGCCATGTCCCCGAGTCCCGGGCGCTGCTGGCACAGGCGGGCCTAGAGCAGCAGGCCGACACCGAGGCCGGGAGCCTTCCCTATGGGTCCAAAAAACGGCTGGAGCTGGCCATGGCGCTGGCCGGGCGCCCGCAGCTGCTGCTGCTCGACGAGCCTGCCGCAGGCCTGGCTGGCCAGGAGCGGCAGTCGCTCATGGCCTGGATCAGGCAGCTGGCGGACCAGGGGCTGACGGTGCTCTACACCGAACACAACATGGACGCCGTCGCCCGCGTGGCCGATCGGGTGCTGGTGCTGATTGAAGGCCGCCTGGCCGCCCAGGGGAGGTTCGAGGAGATCGCCCGTGATCCCTTGGTGCAGGCCCGCTACCTGGGCCCCGCCGCGCTGGCCGATGCGGATGGGCAGGGGAGGGCGCATGCTCACGATTGAATCCCTCCAGGCCTTCTACGGCCCGGCCCAGGCACTTTTCGGCGTGGACCTGCAGGTGCGGGCCGGCGAGGTGGTGGTGCTGCAGGGGCTCAATGGCGCGGGCAAGTCCACGCTGCTCAAGTCCGTCATGGGTCTGGAGGTGAGCACGCGCGGCCGCATCACATTCACGGGCGAGACTGGGCCAGCGCAGGACATCTCCGGCTGGCCAGTGCACCGGCGTGCCCGCGCCGGCCTCGGCTACGTGGCCGAAGACCGGCGGCTTTTCACGGCGCTGAGCGTGGCCGACAACCTGCGCGTGGCCGGCGGTCACAGCGGCGCCCGCCGGCAGGACTGGGTGCTGGAGCGCTTCCCGCTGCTGGTGCCCATGCTGGACCGCCCGGCCTCACAGATGAGCGGCGGCGAGCAGCAGATGCTGGCCATCGCCCGCAGCCTCATGACCTCGCCCCGGTTGCTGCTGCTGGACGAACCATGCGAAGGCATCTCGCCGCTGTTGGTGGAATCCATCCGCGACGCGCTGGTGGACCTGCGTGCCCAGGGACTGGCCCTGCTGGTGGCCGAGCAGAACCAGCGCGTGGCGAGCGCCGCCGACCGCGTGCTGCGGCTGCAAGCAGGTAAAGTGCAGGCCTGATTCACAAGGAACCCCCATGAGCATGACCACCACGGCCTCCGGCCTGCAATACGAAGACACCGTCCTGGGCACCGGCGCCATCGCCAAGGCCGGGCAGTACGTGCGCGTTCACTACACAGGCTGGCTCTACGACAACGGCCAGGCCGGCGCAAAGTTCGATTCCAGCCGCGACCGCGGCGAGCCCTTCGAGTTCCCCCTGGGCGCAGGCCATGTGATCCGCGGCTGGGACGAGGGCGTGCAGGGCATGTCCACCGGTGGCGTGCGCCGGCTGGTCATTCCGCCGGAGCTGGGTTATGGCCCGCGCGGCGCGGGCGGCGTGATCCCGCCGAACGCCACGCTGCTTTTCGAGGTGGAGTTCCTGGGCGCCGCCTGAGGCGCCTTCGCTGCGCCAGCGCGTCCCGCACCCCGTCTTCACGGTCCGCCAAGAAAGCCGGTCGCGCCCCTGGGAGCCGGCCGCACCCGGATGCTTCCATGATCATCACCAGCCTGCTCGACACCGACCTGTACAAGTTCACCATGATGCAGGTGGTGCTGCACCAGTTTCCTGGCGCGCAGGTGGAGTACAGCTTCAAGTGCCGCAATGCGGGTGCACCGGGCATCGAGCCGCTGGCGCCCCTGGTGGCTGAGATCCGGGAGGAAATCCGGTCGCTGTGCAGCCTGCGTTTTCAGGACGCGGAACTGGGCTACCTGCGCTCCATGCGCTTCATCAAGAGCGACTTCGTCGATTTCCTGGGTCTGTTCAAGCTCAACGAGAAGTATGTGCAGGTCACGGCCCTGCCTTCCGGCGAAATCGACGTGAGCATCAAGGGCCCCTGGCTGCACACCATCCTCTTTGAGATTCCGGTGCTGGCCATCATCAACGAGGTGTACTTTCGCAACACCCGCAAGTTGCCGGACTTTCTGGAAGTGCGCAGGCGGCTGGACGACAAGATCGTGCAACTCAAGGGCGATGGCCTGGAGGC
>CAYVGD010000361.1:0-2695 GCA_964450095.1 uncultured Polaromonas sp. | reverse complement strand
GGTGCTTTTCAGCATCTACCGCCGCAGGCTCAAGAAGCAACACCCGGGGCACCCGGACCGGCTGCACTTTCACAGCCTGGTCAAGCAGCGCTACGTGAGGCGCTGGTTCTCAGGCGCATCCCAGACTGCGCGCAACTCCATCACTGGGCTCTTGATGGGCAGCATAACGCTGCTGTCGGTGGTGCTGGCCAACCTGTTCCACGACACCACCGGGCTGGCCCTGCTGGCGTTTGTGATCGTTGGGCTCGGCTATGTGGCCCTGTACGCCCGAATGGTGCGGCACAGCTGGTGTTCGCCCGTCGCGTTTTTGTTCAGCAAGCCTGGCCTCGCTGCAGCGCGGGCCTGAGGAAAGTCCCGCAAAGTCACAGCAGGCTCGCGTCTGGAGGCGAGGTCCGGACTTACTGTTGCATTCTCCAGTGCGCAGCGGTGATGCCTTTCTGCGCCAAGCCAGCAGGCGCCACCCGCCAAGCCACTTCACTCAGCGATGAAGCAGTCCTTGAACGTGAAATAAAGCGAGGCGAAGAACATCGCCACCACCACCAGCACCGCCGGGAACATGGCCACGGCCGCAAGCTCCGGGCTGCCGACCAGCATGGCCAAGAGCGTGACGGACATGCCCACGGCCATCATCAGGCCGATCCACACGAGGCCGAACACCACGAAAGCGCCGAAGTTCTTCCAGCAGGCCATGAAGCTGAAGAACAGACTCTTGGCCGGAGACACGTCGTGCCAGTGCACCAGCGCCGGTGCGTGCCAAAACATGAGCGAGAGTGGCGCGTACAGCAGCAGCGCCGCCCACATGGCCATCTGGAAGTCGGGCTGGGTCACCACTTCTTCGGTGATCTTGCCGCCCACGAGGTAGAGGCCTGCAAAGTCACCGCCGTCGATCAGCGCGGAAAAACCCATGAGCAGCAAAAAGCCCAGGGCGTAGTAGGCGCCCAGCACCAACATGGCCCGCGCGCGCTGGCGGCCGGCGCGGAACGCCGTGGCCAGGATGGTGGGCATGGGAAGTTGCCCGTCCTCGGCCTCCCGGGTGGCGGCCATGAGGCCCAGGGTCGCCGCCGGCAAGAGCGCCAGCGCCAGCGCGGAGCCGATCAGCGGCAACAGGCTGGCCACCGACAGCAGTGCCATGAACATGAAGAACAGGCCCGACATGGCCAAGGGTTGCTTGAAGAACAGGCGCACACCCTGCTTGACCCATTGCAGGCCCGTGCGTGCGGGAACGATGTTCAGGCGCATGTCGGTCCAGCTTTCAGGCGGGCAGGGGCGCATCGAGCGCAAAGGGGTGCACGAGGCACTGGCGCAGCACGCGCTCGAAGTGCCCGGGGTCGTGGGCCTTCAGCACGCTTGCTTCACGCGGCAGGTGGTAGTCCCACAGGCGCGAGGTCCAAAAGCGAAGGGCGCCTGCGCGCTGCATGGCGGGCAGCAGCCGCCTTTCCTGCGGCGTGAGCGGCCGCACGGTCTGGTAGGCCCCCACCATGGCCTGGGCACGTGCCATGTCCTTGGCGCCGCTGTCCAGGTGCACGCACCAGTCGTTCAGGCACACGGCCAGGTCAAAGAGGAAGGTGTCGCAGCCTGCGAAGTAGAAGTCGAAAAAGCCCGTGAGTTCGGCCGCCTCGCCCTGGCCCTCGAACATCACGTTGTCGCGGAACAGGTCGGCGTGCACCGGCCCGCGCGGCAGGCTCTGGTAGGCGGCCTGCGCGGCGATGTGGTTCTGGAAGGCCAGTTCGCTGCGGATGAGCGCTTTTTGCGCATCGTCCATGTGGGGCAGCACCACTGGCACGGTTTCGTTCCACCAGGCCAGACCCCGCAGGTTGGGCTGGCGCATGCCGAAGTCCTGGCCGGCTAGGTGCATGCGCGCCAGCATCTCGCCCACGGCGGCGCAGTGGTGCGCGGTGGGGGAGAGTTCGCTGGCACCGCGCAGCCGGTTGACCACGGCGGCAGGCTTGCCTTTGAGGCGATGCAGGATCTCGCCACCACGCAGCACCTCGCCTTTGCCGTGCTTGACGACCGCCTGGGGGCTGGCCTGCGGGTCGGGCACCGGGATGCCGCGCTGGGCCAGGTGCTTCATCAGGTGCAGGTAAAAGGGCAACTGCTCGAAGCTCAACCGCTCAAAAAGCGTGAGCACCCAACGCCCCTGGTCTGTGTCGGCGAAGTAGTTGGTGTTTTCAATGCCGCCTGCGCAGCCCTTGAGCGAAGTGAGTTCGCCCAGGCCCAGTGATTTCAGGAAAGTGGCGGCCTCGTCGAACGAAACCTCGGTGAAAACAGCCATGGTGAGAAGGGGGGCGAAGCGGCTCAGAACTTGCGCAGGTTCCACACCCGCTGGCCGGCCGATGGAGTGTTGTCGGCCGTGGCCGGCCGCACCTCGTAGGCGGGCAGGTCGTTCTTGGGCTGCACGGTGATGCTCTGCGTCTGCCCGCCCACGCGCAGCTCGTCGATGCGCGCGCCCTTGTCTTCCACCCGGATGCGTTCGATCACCGGGTTCTGCGGTCCGGGTTCGGCCCCCGGATCCAGCGAGCGGCCGCCCGGGGTGCCCTGCGCGGCAGCGGGCAGGGTCTGCAGCAGGCAGGCCATCAGGCATGCGAACAGGCACTGCTGCAGGCAAGCGGCAGGGGTCAGGCGGGCGGGGTAATGCATGGGCCGCGATTGTAGGGCGGGGCTGCACTCCCCCGGGTCTGGCCTGGGCCGGGTCTGG
>CAYVGD010000360.1:0-2695 GCA_964450095.1 uncultured Polaromonas sp. | reverse complement strand
GTCGAGGGCTGCATCATGATGCGCAAGTGCCACCTCAACACCTGCCCGGTGGGCGTGGCCACGCAGGACCCGGTGCTGCGCCAGAAGTTCGCCGGCAAGCCCGAGCATGTCGTCAATTACTTCTTCTTCGTCGCCGAGGAAGCGCGCCAGCTGATGGCCCAACTGGGCATCCGCAAGTTCGACGACCTGGTGGGCCGCGCCGACCTGCTGGACATGAGCCACGGCATCGCGCACTGGAAGGCCCGCGGCCTGGACTTCAGCCGCCTGTTCCACCAGCCGCAGGTGCCCGCCGACGTGCCGCGCCTGCATGTGGCCGGCCAGGAGCACGGTCTGGAAAAAGCCCTGGACATGCGCCTGATCGAGAAATCCAAGGCTGCGCTCGAAAAGGCCGAGAAGGTGCAGTTCATGGAGGTGGCGCGCAACGTCAACCGGACCGTGGGCGCCATGCTCTCGGGCGAGCTGATCCGCCGCCGCCCCGAGGGCCTGGCCGACGACACGCTGCGCATCCAGCTCGAGGGCACGGGCGGCCAGTCCTTCGGCGCGTTCCTGGCCAAGGGCATCACGCTCTACCTGATCGGCGATGCCAACGACTACACCGGCAAGGGCCTGTCCGGCGGCCGGGTCGTGGTGCGCCCCAGCATCGACTTCCGCGGCGACCCGGTAAAGAACACCATCGTGGGCAACACCGTGCTCTACGGTGCGACCGCCGGTGAGGCGTTCTTCAGCGGCGTGGCCGGCGAGCGCTTTGCCGTGCGCCTGTCGGGCGCCACCGCCGTGGTGGAAGGCACTGGCGACCACGGCTGTGAATACATGACGGGCGGTACCGTGGCCGTGCTGGGCAAGACCGGCCGCAACTTCGCCGCCGGCATGTCGGGCGGCGTGGCCTACGTCTATGACGAGGACGGCCAGTTCGCCTCGCGCTGCAACACGGCCATGGTCTCTTTGGAGAAGGTGCTGGCCGCTTCTGAGCAAAAGCAGCACGACCAGGGCGGCTGGCACCGCGACGAGGCCGACGAGGAGCAACTCAAGCGCCTGTTGCAGGACCACCACCGTTGGACCGGCAGCAAGCGCGCCCGCGAACTGCTGGACAACTGGTCCGAGGCCCGCGCCAAGTTCGTCAAGGTGTTCCCCAACGAGTACAAGCGCGCGCTCACCGAGCGCCGTGAAAAGCGCCTGCTCGAGGCCACCGAGACCACCCAGGCCCAGGTGTCCACCAACCTTGTGCCGGCCAAGTAAGGGCTGAGTGAAACTTTGCGGGGCAGCCCCCGGAATTGCGCGGCAATTTCGGGTCTGCCCTCCACCGATCAAAGCGACAGGAATCCATCATGGGAAAAGTCACCGGTTTCATGGAATTCGAGCGCGTCGAAGAGGGCTACAAGCCCGTGCCCGAGCGCCTGAAGCACTACAAGGAATTCGTCATCGGCCTGGACGACAAGCAGGCCAAGCAACAGTCCGCGCGCTGCATGGACTGCGGCACGCCGTTTTGCAACAGCGGCTGTCCGGTGAACAACATCATCCCGGACTTCAACGACATGGTGTACCGCTCTGACTGGCAAAACGCCATCGTCACGCTGCACAGCACCAACAACTTTCCTGAGTTCACCGGCCGCATCTGCCCCGCCCCGTGCGAGGCCGCCTGCACGCTGAACGTCAACGACGACGCCGTGGGCATCAAGTCCATCGAGCACGCCATCATCGACCGCGCCTGGGCCGAGGGCTGGGTGCAGCCGCAGCCGCCCAAGCACAAGACCGGCAAGAAAGTGGCCGTCATCGGTTCCGGCCCCGCCGGCCTGGCGGCCGCACAGCAGCTGGCCCGTGTTGGCCACGACGTGACGGTGTTCGAGAAGAACGACCGCGTGGGCGGCCTGCTGCGCTACGGCATCCCCGACTTCAAGATGGAAAAGAGCCACATCGACCGCCGCGTCGAGCAGATGCAGGCCGAAGGCGTGACCTTCCGCACCGGCGTGATGGTGGGCGACATGCCCAAGGGCTCCAAGGTCACCAACTGGGCCCAGGAAACCGTCTCGCCCGCGCAACTGCAGAAGGAGTTTGACGCCGTGCTGCTGGCCGGCGGCTCCGAGCAGTCTCGCGACCTGCCCGTCCCCGGCCGCGACCTGTCGGGCATCCACTTCGCCATGGAGTTCCTGCCCCAGCAGAACAAGGTCAACGCGGGCGACAAGCTCAAGGACCAGCTGATGGCCACCGGCAAGCACGTCATCGTGATCGGCGGCGGCGACACCGGCAGCGACTGCGTGGGCACCAGCAACCGCCACGGCGCAGCCAGCGTCACGCAGTTCGAGGTGATGCCCCAGCCGCCCGAGGAGGAGAACAAGCCCCTGGTCTGGCCCTACTGGCCGCTCAAGCTGCGCACCTCGTCTTCGCACGAGGAAGGCTGCGTGCGCGAGTTCGCCATCTCCACCAAGGAGTTCGTCGGCAAGAACGGCAAGGTCACGGGCCTGAAGACCGTGCACGTCGAGATGAAGGACGGCAAGCTCGTCGAGATCCCCGGCACCGAGAAGGAATACAAAGCCGACCTGGTGCTGCTGGCCATGGGTTTCACCAACCCGGTGGCCACCATCCTGGACGGCTTCGGTGTCGAAAAAGACGGCCGCGGCAACGCCAAGGCCTCCACCGAGTTCATCGGCGGCGACACCACCAACGGGCCCAAGGCGTTCGCGGGCGGCGACATGCGCCG
>CAYVGD010000359.1:0-2711 GCA_964450095.1 uncultured Polaromonas sp. | reverse complement strand
AGCGACCTGGAGCTGCTCAACTCCGTCTCGGACAACATCCAGGGCCGCACCATCTGTGCGTTGGGCGACGCCGCCGCCATGCCGGTGCGCGCCATGATCAAGCACTTCCGCGCCGAGTTCGAGCACCACATCACGCACAAGACCTGCATGGTTCCGGCCTACGCCTGAAGCCCAGCACACCACGAGCAGACACCATGGTTGAAATCCAACTGGACGGGCAGAAAGTCGAAGTGCCCGAGGGCAGCACGGTGATGCATGCGGCCGAGAAGGCCGGCAGCTACATCCCGCACTTCTGCTACCACAAGAAGCTGAGCATCGCCGCCAACTGCCGCATGTGCCTGGTGGACGTCGAGAAGGCGCCCAAGCCCATGCCCGCCTGCGCCACGCCGGTGACGCAGGGCATGGTCGTGCACACCAAGAGCGACAAAGCCATCAAGGCCCAGAAGGGCGTGATGGAGTTTCTGCTGATCAACCACCCGCTGGATTGCCCGATCTGCGACCAGGGTGGCGAATGCCAGCTGCAGGACCTGGCGGTGGGCTACGGCGGCAGCGGTTCGCGCTACGAGGAAGAAAAGCGCGTGGTCTTCCACAAGGACGTGGGCCCGCTGATCTCCATGCAGGAGATGAGCCGCTGCATCCACTGCACGCGCTGCGTGCGCTTCGGCCAGGAAGTGGCAGGCGTCATGGAGCTGGGCATGTCCAACCGCGGCGAACACGCGGAGATCGAAACCTTCGTCGGCATGTCGGTGGACTCTGAGCTGTCGGGCAACATGATCGACATCTGCCCCGTGGGTGCGCTCACCAGCAAGCCCTTCCGCTACAGCGCCCGCACCTGGGAGCTGTCGCGCCGCAAGTCGGTCAGCCCCCACGATTCCACGGGCGCCAACCTGATCGTGCAGGTCAAGCACAACAAGGTGATGCGCGTCCTGCCGCTGGAAAACGAAGACGTCAACGAATGCTGGCTCGCCGACCGCGACCGCTTCTCCTACGAGGCGCTCAACACGAACGAGCGCCTTACCGCACCCATGCTCAAGCAGGGCGGCCAGTGGAAGGAAGTCGACTGGCAGACCGCGCTGGAATACGTGGCCAACGGCCTCAAGCAGATCGGCCAGGACCATGGCCCGGCATCGCTGGGCGCGCTGGTCAGCCCGCACAGCACGGTGGAAGAGCTCTACCTGGCCGGCCTGCTCATGCGACGCCTGGGCAGCGACAACATCGACCACCGCCTGCGCCACGCTGAATTCACGCCCTTCGAAGGTGCGCGCTGGCTGGGCACGTCGGTCGCCTCGCTGTCCAAGCTGCAGTCGGCGCTGGTCGTGGGCTCCAACCTTCGCAAGGACCATCCACTGTTTGCGCAGCGCATCCGCCAGGCGGCCAAGCACGGCTGCAAGGTGCTGAGCATCAACTCCCCCCGTGAACTGGCCTCGGCCGAGTCCTGGGCGCTGCCCTTGGCGGCCAGCCTCAGCGCGGGTGCAGACCAATGGCTGTCGCTGCTGTCCGAGGTGGCTGCCGCGGTAGCACAGGCCCGCGGGGTGGACCTGCCTTCGGGCGTGAAGCCGCCCGCCCAGGTCCAGGCAGCAGCCCAGCGCATGGCCGACAGCCTCATGGCCGGCGAGCGCAAGGCCATCCTGCTGGGCAACGCCGCCGCGCACCATGCGCAGGCCTCCAGCCTGCTGGCGGTCGCGCAGTGGATCGGCCGCGAAACGGGGGCCTCTGTCGGCTACCTCACCGAGGCTGCCAACACCGTGGGCGCGCAGCTGGTGCAGGCGCAGCCCGTCAACAGTGGCCTGAACGCCGGCCAGATGCTTGCCGGCGCCGCCAAGGCCGTGCTGCTGCTCAACGTCGAGCCCGAGTTCGATTCGGCCCTGGGCGCGCGCGCCAAGGACGGCTTGAACCAGGCCCAGATGGTCGTGACGCTCAGCCCGTTCAAGTCCAACCTCGACTTCAGCGACGTGCTGCTGCCGATCGCCCCGTTCACCGAAACCCCCGGCAGCTTCGTCAACGCCGAAGGCCGCATCCAGAGCTTTCACGCCGTGGTCAAGCCCCTGGGCGATACCCGTCCGGCCTGGAAGGTGCTGCGCGTGCTGGGCAACATGCTGGGCCTGCCGGGCTTCGAGCAGGAGTCTGCCGGCGAGGTGCTGGCCCAGGCATTCGGCGCTGCGCCGGAGGAGGGCGCACGCTTCGTGGCCGCCGACCGGCTGTCCAACGCGACCAAGGCCCAGCCGTCTGCAGCCGCCGCCCAGGTGGGTGAGCCCGCCGTCGCCGCCATCTACCAGTTGGACGGCATCGTGCGCCGCGCGCCCTCGCTGCAGCTCACCGCAGACGCTCGGCGCCTGGCGTCGCTCGAACCCCAAGAGGTCAGCGCATGATCGACACCTTCTACCAAACCGGCCAGGGACTGCTGGGCACCACGCTGTGGCCCGTGGCCTGGAGCCTGATCAAGATCGTCGCGGTGCTGCTGCCCCTGCTGGGTGCGGTCGCCTACCTCACGCTCTGGGAACGCAAGGCCATCGGCTTCACGCAGATCCGCCTCGGCCCCAACCGCGTGGGCCCGTTCGGCCTGCTGCAGCCGATCGCCGACGCGCTCAAGCTCCTCACCAAGGAGATCATCATGCCCGCGGCGGCCAGCAAGGGGCTGTTCGTGCTGGGCCCGATCATGACCATCATGCCGGCCTTGGCCGCCTGGGCCGTGATTCCCTTTGGCCCCGAGG
>CAYVGD010000358.1:0-2716 GCA_964450095.1 uncultured Polaromonas sp. | reverse complement strand
TGGGGCATCTCGCGCCAGCGCTACTGGGGCACGCCCATTCCCATCATCCACTGCGCCGAGCACGGCGCGGTGCCGGTCCCCGAGCAAGACCTGCCGGTGGTGCTGCCGCAGGACTGCATTCCCGACGGCTCGGGCAACCCGCTGCACAAGCACGAAGGCTTCCACGCGGGCGTGACCTGCCCGGTGTGCGGCCAGCCCGCGCGCCGCGAGACCGACACCATGGACACCTTCGTGGATTCGTCCTGGTACTTCATGCGCTACTGCGACCCGACCAACGCCGACCAAATGGTCGCGGGCGGTGCGGACTACTGGATGCGCGACCCGAAGGCGGCTTCCGGCGGCAGCGGCATGGACCAGTACATTGGCGGCATCGAGCACGCCATCCTGCACCTGCTGTATGCGCGCTTCTGGACCAAGGTCATGCGTGACCTGGGCCTGGTGAAGGTGGACGAGCCGTTCACGCGCCTGCTCACCCAGGGCATGGTGCTCAACCACATTTATTCACGCCGCACCGCCAAGGGCGGCAAGGACTACTTCTGGCCGCACGACGTGGAGCATGTGCTTGACGAGGCCGGCAAGGTGGTGGGTGCGCGCCTGAACAAAGCCGTGGCCAGCAGCGACGGCGAGTTGCCCGCAGGCACCGCCATCGACTACGAGGGCGTGGGCACCATGTCCAAGTCCAAGAACAACGGCGTGGACCCGCAGGACCTCATCGAGAAGTACGGCGCCGACACCGCGCGCCTGTACACCATGTTCACCGCGCCGCCCGAGGCCACGCTGGAGTGGAACGACGCGGCGGTGGAGGGCAGCTACCGGTTCCTGCGACGCGTGTGGAACTTTGGCACCAAGCTCGCCGGCCTGCCCTCGGGCGCCGCGCTCGATGCCGCGCAGCTGGGCAAGCCCGCCAAGGCCCTGCGGCTGGAAATCCACACCGTGCTCAAGCAGGTCGACTACGACTACCAGCGCATGCAGTACAACACCGTGGTTTCCGGCGCCATGAAGATGCTCAACGCGCTGGAAGACTTCAAGGGCGAGCCCACGGCCCAGGACGCCGCCGCGCTGCGCGAAGGCTTCGGCATCCTTCTGCGCTGCCTGTACCCGGCCACGCCGCACATCGCGCACACGCTGTGGAACCAGCTGGGCTACGCCCCGTCCGCCGGCGACCTGCTCGATGCCGCCTGGCCCCAGCCCGACCCGGAGGCGCTGCGGCAGGACGAGATCGAGCTCGTGCTGCAGATCAACGGCAAGCTGCGCGGTGCCGTGGTGGTGCCGGCCGGTGCCGACAAGGCCGCCATCGAGGCTGCGGCCCTGGCGCACGAGGCCTTCGTCAAGCAGGCGGCGGGCCAGCCGCCCAAGAAGGTGATCGTGGTGCCCGGCCGCCTGGTCAACGTGGTGGTCTGAGTCCCGTCCGCGTCTGTCCCATTCGCCCCGGCTCCTGCCCCCCGCAACACCACGCTGCCCATGACGCCCAAGCCCTTCCTGCCGAACCTGCCCAGCCGCCGGCGGCTGCTGGCCCTGGGCGCCGCCTCGCTGGCCCTGACCGGCTGCGGCTTTCGCCTGCGCCAGACGCCTCAGTTCGCGTTCCAGAGCATCTACCTGCAGCTGCCCGCAGGTTCGCAGCTGCGCCAGGGCCTGGTGCGCGCGCTGGCCTTCAGCCCGCAGCTGATGGTGGTGGCCGACACCGGTGACATCCAGTCCGCCGACGTGGTGCTCGAGGTGGTGAGCGAAGGCCAGGAAAAGGTGGTGGCCGGCATGAACGCGGCCGGTCAGGTGCGCGAGTTCGTGCTGCGCCTGCGCGTGCGCTTTCGCCTGCGCACGCCGCGCGGCCGCGAGATCATTCCCCTGACGGAGCTGCTGCTCGAGCGCGAGCTGGGCTTTGCCGAGCCCGCGGCCCTGGCCAAGGCCGAGGAAGAGGCGCTGCTCTACCGCGACATGCGGCTGGACGTGCAGCAGCAGATCCTTCGCCGCCTGGCCGCCGTGCGCGACCTGCAGGCCGTGCCTGCGCCGCAGCCGCGCTGAAGAGACCGCCCATGCAACTGGCCCTGCCCCAGCTTGCCGCCCACCTGCAGCGCGGCCTGCGCAATCTCTACGTGCTGCACGGTGACGAGCCGCTGCTGGTGCAGGAGGCGGCCGATGCCATCCGTGCCGCAGCGCGCGCGCAGGGCTTTTCCGAGCGCACGGTGCACACCGTGCTGGGTGCGCATTTCGACTGGGGCGGGGTGCTTGCGGCCGCCGGCTCGCTCAGCCTGTTTGCCGAGCGGCAGATGCTGGAGCTGCGCATCCCCAGCGGCAAGCCCGGCAAGGAGGGCAGCACCGCCATCCAGCAACTGGTGGAGAGCCTGCAGGGCAACGATGCGATCCTCGCGCTGGTGCTCCTGCCCCGCCTGGACAAGCAGACCCGCAGCGGCGCCTGGTTCACGGCCCTGGAAGGCGCGGGCGTGAGCCTGCAGGTCGACCCCGTCGAGCGCGCGGCCCTGCCCGGCTGGATCGCCCAGCGCCTGGCGCAGCAGGGCCAGCGCGTGGCCGCCGGCCAGGAGGGGCAGCACACCCTGGCATTTTTTGCCGACCGGGTCGAGGGCAACCTGCTGGCCGCGCACCAGGAGATCCAGAAGCTCGCGCTGCTGCACCCCCCGGGCGAGCTGAGCCTGGCGCAGGTGGAGGCGGCGGTGCTCAACGTGGCCCGCTACGACGTGTTCAAGCTCTCCGAGGCGGTGCT
>CAYVGD010000357.1:0-2751 GCA_964450095.1 uncultured Polaromonas sp. | reverse complement strand
GCCGTGACCTGCAGCGCCTCCAGCCGCGCCAGGAACCCCACCGGGTCGTGCACCTGCTGAGCCGAGCGCAGCTGGATCACCCGGCCGTCGAGCGCGCGAGCGGTGCCCTCCCCCATGGCGCGGTTCACGGCCTCGGCCACGCGCTGCGCGGTGCCGAAATCGGTCTGCCGCAGCTCCAGCGCAAGACCGTCTTCGCCCAGGGGCGCATCCACGGCCTTCTCAACGATGGCGCCGGCCGGGATGCGGCCGCTGGCCAGCTGGTTCACCACCACCTGGCTGCCGTTGGCAGACGCACCGGCACCGCCAATCACCACGTTGCCCTGCGCCAGGGCGTACACCTGCCCGTCGGCGGCGCGCAGCGGCGTCATCAGCAGCGTGCCGCCGCGCAGGCTCTTGGCATTGCCCATGGACGACACCGTGATGTCCACCGTCTGGCCGGGCCGGGCGAAGGCCGGCAGCTGCGCGGTGATCATGACCGCCGCCACGTTGCGCGCCTGCAGGTTGGCGCCGGGGGGCAGGGTCAGGCCCAGGCGCTGCAGCAGGTTGTTCATGGCCTGCGCGGTGAACGGCGCCTGCTGCGTCTGGTCGCCGGTGCCGTCGAGGCCCATCACCAGGCCGTAGCCGACCAGCGGGTTGTCGCGCACGCCGCGCACGCTTGCCAGGTCCTTGATGCGCTCGGCCTGGGCCAGGGGCGCCAGGGCCAGCAGGGCCAGGAGGGCCAGGAGGTGAAGGCGCTTCATCACAGTGGAAGCACGTTCAGGAAAAACCGCTGCAGCCAGCCCATGGTCTGCGCCTCGTCGATGAAGCCGCGGGCGCTGTATTCGATGCGCGCGTCGGCCACCTGGGAGGACATCACCGAGTTGCCCTGCGAGATGGTGCGCGGGTTCACCACGCCCGAGAAGCGGATGTACTCCGTGCCCTGGTTGATCAGCATCTGCTTCTCGCCGCTGACCAGGAAATTGCCGTTGGCCAGCACCTCGGCCACGGTGACGGTGAGCACGCCGTTGAAGGCATTGGACGCGTTGGCACCGCCTTCGGCGCTCATGGACTGGTCGCCGCCCACCCGGGCATTCTGGGCCGGACCGATGAGCCCCCCCAGCAGCTTGGGCACCACGCCCAGGTCCACGCCGGCCTTGCTGGAGCGGCTGACGCTGGCGCCCGAGCTCTTGGTGGCATTGACGTTCTCGGCCAGCACGATGGTGATGGCATCGCCCACCTGGCTGGGGCGGCGGTCCTCGAAGAGCGCCTGAGGTGCCTGCGGGCGGTACAGCGAGCCGGCGCTGGGCCGGGGCGCTGCAGCGGGCGCGGGCGGCCGCACGACGGCCACGGGGTGTTCCAGCGGCTCGCGCTTGACCTGCGCGCAGCCCGTGAGCGTGGAGGCCAGCAGCAGCCCGACCACGCAGGCCGCCAGCGTGAGCGCGGTGCTGATGAAAAAGCGCAGGATCACAGCTGCCCCAGCTTGGCCAGCATCTGGTCCGAGGTCTGGACCACCTTGCTGTTGATCTCGTAGGCGCGCTGGGTCTGGATCATGTGCACCAGCTCCTCCACCACGTTGACGTTGGACGACTCCACATACCCTTGGCTGAGCGTGCCCGCGCCGTTGAGTCCGGGCTGGGTCTGCTGCGGCTCGCCCGAGGCGTCGGTCTGCACGTAGAGGTTCTCGCCCCGGCTTTCCAGGCCCGTCGGGTTGGCGAAGGTGGCCAGCTGGACCTGGCCGACCTGCACGCTGTTGGCCGAGCCGGCCAGCACGGCCGAGACGGTGCCGTCACGGCCCACGGTGAGCGAGGTGGTGTTGGCCGGCAGCGTGATGCCCGGCTGCAGCACGTAGCCGCTGGAGGTGACCATCTGGCCGGCGGCATCGAGCTGGAACGAGCCGTCGCGGGTGTAGGCGGTGCTGCCGTCGGGCATGAGCACCTGGAAGAACCCGCCGCCCTGGATGGCCAGGTCCTTGCCGTTGTCGGTCTTGGTTGGGTTGCCCTGGGTGTGCATGCGCTCGGTGGCCACCATGCGAACGCCGGTGCCGATCTGCAGGCCCGAAGGCAGGCGCGTCTGCTCCGAGGTCTGCCCGCCGCTTTGGCGCAGCTTCTGGTACATGAGGTCCTCGAACACCGCGCGGCTTCTCTTGAAGCCGGTGGTGGCGACGTTGGCCAGGTTGTTGGCCACCACGTCGAGCTGGGTCTGCTGGGCCTCCAGGCCGGTGCGGGCAATGGACAGTGAGCGGATCATGGAAGTCGACTCCTTCAGTTCATGGACAAGAGCTTGTTGGCCTGCTGCTCGTTCTGGTCGGCGGCCTGTACGGTCTTCATCTGCATTTCAAAAAGGCGGGCATTGGCGATCAGCTCGACCATGGCCTGCGCGGGGCTGACGTTGCTGCCTTCGAGCGCGCCGCTTTGCACCCGCACCTGGGTCGACGCGGCGGGCTCGGGCGTGCCCGGGGCGCGGCGGAAAAAACCGTCGTCCCCACGCAGCAGCGCGCCTGCGGGCGGGTCGACCAGCTTGAGTCGTCCCAAGGGGTTGCTGCGGCCATTGGCGTCCAGGCTGCTCACGCTGCCGTCGCCGGCGATGGCCAGGCGCGCGCCCGGCGGTGCGGCCAGCGGGCCGCCGTCACCGAGCACGGCAGCGCCGCCGGCCAGGCGCAGCTGGCCCTGCGCGTCCAGCTCCATGCCGCCGGCGCGGGTGTAGGCCTCCTCGCCCGACGGCAGGCGCACGGCCAGCCAGCCGCTGCCCTGCAGGGCCACATCGAGGTCGCGG
>CAYVGD010000356.1:0-2752 GCA_964450095.1 uncultured Polaromonas sp. | reverse complement strand
GCCCACCCCATGGCCGTGCTGACCGGCCTGGTCGGCGCCATGTCGGCCTTCTATCACGACAGCACGGACATCAACAACCCTGAGCATCGCGAGATCGCGGCCATCCGCCTGATTGCCAAGATGCCCACGCTCGTGTCCATGGCCTACAAGTACGGCGTGGGCCAGCCCTACATGTACCCCCGCAACGACCTGTCGTACGCCGGCAATTTCCTGCGGATGATGTTCGGCACGCCCTGCGAGGACTACAAGGTCAACCCGGTGCTCGAGCGTGCGATGGACCGCATCTTCACGTTGCACGCCGACCACGAGCAAAACGCCTCCACCTCCACGGTGCGCCTGTGCGGCTCTTCCGGCACCAACCCGTTCGCAGCGATTGCCGCTGGCGTGGCCTGCCTGTGGGGTCCGGCGCACGGCGGCGCCAACGAGGCCTGCCTCAACATGCTGGAAGACATCCAGAAGATGGGCGGCGTGGCCAAGGTCGGCGAGTTCATGAACCAGGTCAAGGACAAGAACTCCGGCGTCAAGCTGATGGGTTTTGGCCACCGTGTCTACAAGAACTACGACCCCCGCGCCAAGCTCATGCAGGAAACCTGCAACGAGGTCCTGCAGGAGCTCGGCCTGGAGAACGACCCGCTGTTCAAGCTGGCCAAGCAGCTCGAGAAAATTGCCCTGGAAGACGACTACTTCGTGCAGCGCAAGCTCTACCCGAACGTCGACTTCTACTCTGGCATCGTGCAGCGCGCGATCGGCATCCCGGTGAACCTGTTCACCGGCATCTTCGCCCTGGCGCGCACGGTGGGCTGGATCGCCCAGCTCAACGAGATGATCAGCGACCCCGAGTACAAGATCGGCCGCCCCCGCCAGCTGTTCACCGGCGCCAACGCGCGTTCGGTCAAGCCGCTCGCCCAGCGCTGATCGGTTTCCCGGCACCGCTTGCAGGAAAGCCCGCCTTGTGCGGGCTTTTTTGCGCCCGGCCACGCCAGCCGCACGATCCGATTCCGTCGACCGCCCCCCCTGCGCCACGCAGGCTTTGCCAGCGGCTGACCGCTGCCTTGGCACTGCCGCGCCCGATGGGCAAGCCAGGCATCTCGCTTGGAGAGGTCTTGAGCCCTTGATCCATTGCAAAATCGGTCGCTCGTCGCCAACCGCGATGACTCAACCCCACCCATGAGAAGCTCCGACCGCAATTTCGCCCGGCGCATGGACCTCACGTCCCTGCAACTGTTCGTTGCGGTGTGCGAACTCGGCAGCATCGGCCGGGCGGCAGAGCGCGAATTCATTGCGGCCTCGGCCGTCAGCAAGCGGCTGGCCGAGCTCGAGGCCACGGTGGGGGCGCAGCTGCTCCTGCGACACGCCCGCGGCGTGAGCCTCACGCCAGCTGGCGAGAGCCTGCTGCACCACGCCCGTTCGGTGCTGTTCAGCCTGGAGAAGATGCAGGGCGAACTCAGCGAATACGCCGACGGCGTGCGCGGCCATGTGCGCATCCACGCCAGCATCTCGGCCATCGTGCAGTTCCTGCCCGAAGACCTGGGCGCCTTCATGCGAACGCACGGACAGGTCAAGATCGACCTCGAGGAGCACCTGAGCAGCGAGGTGGTGCGCGCCGTGCGCGAGGGCGCGGCCGACCTGGGGCTGTGCAATGCCGCCACGGGGTTCGGCGAGCTGCAAAGCCTGCCCTACCGCCGGGACCGGCTGGCCCTGGTCGTGCCACGCGGCCACGCGCTGGGCAAGGCTGCATCCGTGGCCTTTGAAGACACGCTGGACTTCGACCAGGTGGGTCTGCACGCCACCAGCAGCCTCTACCTGGCCCTGCGCCAGGCCGCCGAGCGCGCGGGCCGCACCATCAAGCTGCGCATCCACGTGACCAGCCTCGATGCCATGTGCCGCATGATCGACAACGGCCTGGGCGTGGGCGTGATGCCCCAGCGAGCCTTTGAACTGATGCACGGCATGGGCGCGCTCGATTGCGTGCCGCTGGCAGACCCCTGGGCCGAGCGGGAGATTCGCATGATCGCCCGCGACTTCTCCAGCCTGCCGGTGAGCGCGCGGCTGCTGGTCGAGCACCTCCAGCGCCCGGAAGCGGCGCAGGCCGCGGCCTAGAATTCAACGTTTTTTTCAACCAACGAGCCCCGACGAGGACCCCCATGGGACGCACGCTCTACGACAAGATCTGGGACGAACACGTCGTCCACACCGAAGAAGACGGCACCGCCGTGCTCTACATCGACCGGCACCTGGTCCATGAGGTGACCAGCCCCCAGGCGTTCGAGGGCCTGCGCCAGGCCGGACGCAAGGTCTGGCGCGTGAGCTCGGTGGTGGCCACGGCCGACCACAACACGCCCACCACCGGCTGGGAAAAAGGCTACGACGGCATCGACGACCCGATCAGCAAGGAGCAGATCACCACGCTGGATGCCAACATCCAGGAGTTCGGCGCAGCGGCCTTCTTTCCCTTCTTGTCCAAGCGCCAGGGCATCGTGCACGTGATCGGCCCCGAGAACGGTGCCACCCTGCCCGGCATGACGGTGGTCTGCGGTGACTCGCACACCTCCACGCACGGCGCCTTCGGTGCGCTGGCGCACGGCATTGGCACCAGCGAAGTCGAGCACGTGCTGGCCACGCAGACGCTGCTGGCCAAGAAGGCCAAGAACATGCTGATCAAGGTCGAGGGGCAGGTGGCCCGCGGCGTGACGGCCAAGGACATCGTGCTGGCCATCATCGGCAGGATCGGCACCGCCGGCGGCACCGGCTA
>CAYVGD010000355.1:0-2753 GCA_964450095.1 uncultured Polaromonas sp. | reverse complement strand
AGTCCGCGCGACTACCACCGCATCCACATGCCCTGCGACGGTGAGCTGCAGCGCATGATCTACGTGCCCGGCGAGCTCTTTTCGGTGAACCCGGCCACAGCCCGGGGCGTGCCCGGGCTGTTCGCGCGCAACGAGCGCGTGGTGTGCGTGTTCGAACACCAGGGCCGCCCCTGGGTGCTGGTGCTGGTGGGGGCCACGGTCGTGGGCAGCATGGCCACCGTCTGGCACGGCGTGGTCAACCGCTCGCGCCAGGCCGCCGTGCGGCAGTGGGACTACCGGGGCCAGGGCATCCGGCTGGCTCAGGGCCAGGAGATGGGCCGCTTCCTGCTGGGCTCCACCGTCGTCATGCTGTTTCCGCAGGCGCCGCTGCGCTTCAACGCGGCCTGGCAGCCGGGCGGTGCCATCCGCATGGGCGAGGTGATGGCGCAGCCGGGTTGAGCCTCAGGCCGGCAGCCTCTTTCCAGAGCAGCCCATGCCACCCGCCGATGAACTTCTCCCGCTGCGCCCCTGGGCGCGCTGGCCGCTGCGTTGGCTGGCCGGTTGGTGGCACATCGTCTTCCTCGGCTCCCAGTTGCTGGCCCTGGCGCTCAGCCCTTCGAGCTACGCCGCGCCGCAGCGCCAGCGCATGGCCGCGCACATGGTGGCCGGCAGCGCCTCCATGCTGTTGTGGTTCACTGGCTTTGCCGCACTTCTCACGCTGGTGATCACCCGCATCGTGGTCGTCACGGCGCAGAGTTATGGTCTCACGCAGTATGCGCTGCAGGTGGTGATCCGCGTGCTCGTGATCGAGCTCATCCCGCTGTGCGCCGTGCTCTTCGTGGCGCTTCGCAGCACGCTGCAAAGCGCCACCGAACTGGCGGCCATGCGGCGGGCCGGCCTGCTGGCCCAACTGCGCCGGCAGGGTCGCGAGCCGCTCCTGGAAGAAGCGCTGCCGCGGGTGCTGGCCGGCATGCACGCCAGCTTGCTGCTGGCGGCGCTGAGCTGCGTGGTGGCGGCGGTGCTGGCCTATGTGGCCGTGTACGGCGCGAGCCTGGCGGCCCTGCCGGGCTACACCCGGCTTTTCGGTCAGGTGTTCGACCCGGCCGTGACGCTGATCTTTGCCCTCAAGACCTTTTTCTTTGCCCTCGCGGTGGCGGTGCTGCCCATGGCCTCGGCCCTGTACGATGACCCGGGCCCTGCGGCGGCGCGTGCCGGCGGTGACTTGGGCATGCTCGCGCGCATGTTTCTCGTGCTGCTGCTCATCGAATTGCTGTGCCTGATGGGCAACTACGCCTGAGCCCGCTTTCATGAACAGCCCGCCGCTTCCAACGCCCCCGCCCGACGCCCGGCAACTGGCCCGCCGTGCCACCGGCTTGCTGCTGCTGACTGCCTTGCTGGTGGCCGGGGCTGTGCTTTACCTCCTGCATGCGCGTGGGGTGTTCGAGCCAACGCAGCGACTCGTGCTGGTGGCCGAAGACGCCGAAGGCGTTGCAGTCGGCATGGACCTGACGTTTTCGGGCTTTCCCATCGGGCGGGTGCGGCGGGTCGAGCTTGGCGCGGACGGTCGCGCCCGCATCCTGGTCGACGTGCCCGCCAAGGACGCGCACTGGCTGCGCACCACGAGCGTGTTCACGCTGGTGCGGGGGCTGGTGGGCAACACCAACATCCGGGCCTACAGCGGCATCCTGAGCGACCCACCGCTGCCGGACGGCGCCGTGCGCGAGGTGCTGCGCGGCGATGCCACGGCCGACATTCCGCGGCTGGTGGCTGCTGCGCGCGAGCTCCTGGAGCAGCTCAGCCAGCTCAGCCGACCCGAGGGTGCGCTGGGCGCCGCGCTGTGGCAACTGCAGCGCAGCACCGAAAAACTCAACGGTCCGGGCGGTGGCCTGGCGCTTTTGCTGGGCAGCGAGGCCTCGGCTCAGAAGCTGCGCAGCGCGCTGGAGCGCACCGACGTGGCCGTGGCCCGCATCGACGGCCTGCTCGGCCAGGCGCAGGCCCAGGTTTTCGGGCCACAGGGCCTCACGCCGCAGGCGCAGGCCTCGCTCGAGCAGCTGCGGGGCCTCCTGACCGAGGCGCGCGCCAGCCTGTCCCGGCTGGATGCGGTGCTCGTCGAGGCCCAGGCCGTGGGGGCCAACACCCGGGTGGCCACGCAGGACCTTGGCGCCTTGCGCACCGAGGTCGAGGCCAGCCTCCGGCAGGTGGAGCGGCTGCTGGTGGACGTGCAGCGCCGCTGGCCCTTTGCGCCCAAGGCGGGCCAGCCCGAGGTGAAGCTGCCATGAGCGCGGCCGGCAGACGCTCGCTTTTGGCAGTGGGCCCATGGGATGGTGCGGGCACGCGGGTGGCGGCGCTTTTGCCAGCGTTCCTGCCGGTGGTGCTGGCCCTCATGCTGGTGCTGGCCGGCTGCGCGGGCGGCGCCCGGGCGCCAGACTGGCAGGTGGAGGCCCGCGCAAGCGCCCAGCGCTTTGCCGATGCCTACCTCCAGGGAGAGCGCGCCCAGGAGGCCGAATTCAAGCGCCTGCATTCAGCGCTGGCCCGCACGGCAGAGGTCGCGCGCATGGGCCGGGCCGAACTGCTGCGCTGCGCGCTGCAGGTGGCCAGCCTGGACTGGCCGGACCGCTGTGAAGGCTTCGAGCCCTGGCGCAGCCAGGCCTCGGCCGAAGACGCGGCCTATGCCGATTACCTCCTGGGCCGTTGGAGCCCGGCATCAGCCCAGGCCCTGCCGCTGCCGCAGCGGCGCGTGGCCCTGCAAGGCGCCGGCGCGCTGGCGGGTCTGG
>CAYVGD010000354.1:0-2773 GCA_964450095.1 uncultured Polaromonas sp. | reverse complement strand
CAGCAGCGGGATGAAGATGGGCATGAAGATCACGATGATCTCGGTCCACTCCAGCGGCCAGCCCAGCACGAAGATGATCACCTGCGACAGGATCAGGAACTCGGTCTTTGACAGGTTCATGGACATGACCCAGCGCTCCACCAGCTCCTGGCCGCCCAGCAGGGCGAAGGCCGCGGAGAAGATGGCCGAGCCCACGAACAGCCAGCACACCATGGCGCTGGTCTTGGCGGTCAGCAGCACCGACTCCTTGACCTCGGTCTGCAGGCGGGACTGGCGGTAGGCCAACAGCGCCCAGATCACCACGCCCACGGCGCCCGCGGTACCCAGTGGCATGGGCACGGCAGCGGCGACCACGCCTTCGCGGTTGAGGATGAACCAGCCGATGGCCAACAGGGCGGGGGCCCAGAGCAGCATCCAGAAGCCGAAGATCCGCCCGCGCCGGGCGTCCTTGCGCTTGCCGATCACGCCGTAGATGGCCGCCAGCAGGTAGCCGCCGAAGGCACCGACGGCTGCCGCCTCGGTGGGCGTGGCCAGGCCCATCACGATGGAGCCCAGCACGCCCAGGATGAGCACCACCAGCGGGAAGAAGCTGGACAGCAGCATCTTGAAGATTTCAAGCCGCTGGAAGGTGAGCATGGCGTAGAAGCCCAGCAGGGACAGCACACCCACGCCCAGGCCGATCCAGAAGCCCTGGGTGGCCGGCGAGCGCTCGAGCTTGGCAGCAGGCTGGGCAGCAGAGGCCGCACCCGGCTCCTGCACGCCACCGGCACCCGGGGGCTCCTGCACGCCATCAGCTGCACCCGGCGGGGCCTGGACGCCACCGGCCGAGGCCATGGCCGGCTCGCGTGCCGCACCGGGCGGCTCCTGCACACCACCGGCACCCGGAGGCTCCTGCACGCCGCTGGAAGCCAGCGCGGGCTCCTGCACACCGCCCGAGGCGCCCGGGGGCTCCTGCACGCCACCCGCACCCGGAGGTTCCTGCACGCCACCGGAGGGCTCCTGCACGCCGGCTTCGGCACCGGCCGGCTCGCCCACGCCGCCTGAGGCGTTCGCGGCGGCCACGGGCACCTGCTCGGAAGGACGCGTATTCATGTGCCAGGACAGGCCTGCCACCAGCACGAAGAACAGCAGCGGCAGCAGAGCCACCAGCAGCTGCTTGCGCAGGTAGCCAGGCTCGGCCTGCGCCACCGCACCGCCGCGCACCAGGCCGGGCAGGGCCAGGCGCGAGACGCTCGTCGAGATGCGGTCCAGCGCGGGCGGCAGCGGCACGAAGCGCTGCTCGGCCGTCAGCGGCGGCATCATGGCCGGCTTGAGCTTGGCCAGGATGATGACGTAGAGGATGTAGAGGCCCGCGAGCATGAGGCCCGGGAAGAACGCACCGGCGTACAGCTGCACCACCGACACGCCAGCCGTCGCACCGTAGACGATGAGCATCACCGACGGCGGGATCAGGATGCCCAGGCAGCCACCGGCCGTGATGGCACCGGCAGACACCCGCACGTCGTAGCCGCCCTTGAGCATCTGCGGCAGCGCCAGCAGGCCCATGAGCGTGACCACCGCACCCACGATGCCGGTGGCTGTGGCGAACACCGCGCAGGTGAACAGCGTGGCCACCGCCAGCGAACCGGGCACACGCGCCAGGGCCAGGTGCAGGCTCTTGAAGAGCTTTTCGATCAGGTTGGCCCGCTCGACCAGGTAGCCCATGAAGACGAACAGCGGGATGGAGATGAGCACGTCGTTGCCCATCACCTTGAAGGCCGACTGCACCATCAGCGTGAGCGTCTTGCCCGCATCGCGTTCGTAGGCGAGCCACGTGAAGATCATGCCCATGCCCATCAGCGTGAACGCCGTGGGAAAGCCCAGCATGATGGCCACCACCACGAGGGCCAGCATCATCAGGCCCAGGTGACCGGTGGTCACGGTCTCGGCCGAGATCAGCATCACCCCCGTGCCGGCGATGATGAGCGCCATCAGCGAGAAGCCGAAATAGAGTTCCTTGCGGATCTTGATCATCGTGCACCTCCCTGGGCGGCAGGCGCGTTCACGTCTTCGGCGTTGACCATCTGCTTGAGCTTGTCAACGTCGACTTCCTCCACGTCCTCCTCGCGCGAGGGCCACTCGCCGTCGCGGATGCACTGGATGCAGCGCACGATCTCCACCAGCCCCTGCAGCAGCAGCATGAGGCCAGCCACCGGGATCATGAACTTGAAGGGGTACAGCGGCAGGGGCGTGGCCGAGAAAGTGCTTTCACGGATGGCCAGCGAGTCCTGGGCAAAGTCCCAGCCGGCCCAGGTCAGAGCCACGATGCCGGGCAGGAAGAAAAGCACATAGAGCACCAGGTCCACCCAGGCCTGGGTGCGGGGCTCAAAGAAGCCGTAGAGCACGTCGCCGCGCACATGGCCGTTCTTGGCCAGGGTGTAGGCGCCGGCCAGCATGAACAGCGTGCCGTACAGCATGATCTGGGCGTCCAGCGTCCAGTCGTGCGGGCTGTTGAGCACGTACCGGGAAAACACTTCCCAGGCGATCAGGCCGGTGAGCAGCACGATCAGCCAGGCAAACGTCTGCCCCAACCAGGTGGACGCCTTGTCCACCGCCATCAACACATTCTTCATTCTCTTCCCTTGGGGGATGGATCCCCTCTACATGAAAAAAGGGCCGCCGGCTCGAGCCGGCGACCCATTTGGCTGCCTTGAGGACTTACGTCTTCTTGGCAGGCTGGCGGAAGTAGCGGTTCCAGGCCATCTTGAAGTCGACCATGTAGTCGTTCTGCCAG
>CAYVGD010000353.1:0-2792 GCA_964450095.1 uncultured Polaromonas sp. | reverse complement strand
AGGCCCGACCCCTGCCCCGCACACAGCCCCCTCGGTCTTGACCAAAGGCCGAGAAGACCGAACTCAGAGCTGCGCAACAGCGCGAAGTTCTTCAGCCGTGGTCGTGGGAAGGCCGAAGAACTCCAGGTACGCAGGAATCTGCTCGAACAGCATGTCCGAGCCGATCTGCACGCGGCAGCCTCGGTCCTGCGCGGCCTGCAGGAAGGCCGTCATGTCGGTGCGCATCACCACCTCGCCGACGAAGGTCGAGGGCGACAGGCGCGAGACATCCAGGGGCAGCGGGTCGCCCTCGTTCATGCCCAGGGGCGTGGCGTTGACCACCACATCGAAACCGTCGGGATCGGTCGAGCCGGTGCTCACTTGGAGCTGTGGGTAATGCGTCTTCAGGCGCTGTGCCAGGGCGTCGGCCGACGCCGTGTTCACGTCGAACAACGCCAGCGAGCCCACGCCCGCGCCGGCGAGCGAGGCCGCGATCGCACAACCCACGCCGCCCGCGCCCACCACCAGGGCGCGCGCGCCCTCGAGTTGCACGCCCTTGCGCCGGATGCCGCGCACGAAGCCCTCGCCGTCGAACATGTCGCCCTGCAGGCGGCCGTCGACACCCAGGCGCACCGCGTTGCAGGCGCCGGCAATGGCCGCGGCCGGGGAGAGCGCGTCCACCAGGGCCACCGTGCTGACCTTGTGCGGCATGGTGATCAGCGCGCCGGCGATGTTGCCCAGGCTGAACAGCGAGCGCAGCAGCCCCTCATAGTGGCCGGCCTGGCAGGCCATGGGCACCACCAGCGCGTTGATGCCGTGCTTGGCGAAGTACGGGTTGTAGATCAGCGGCGCCTTGAACGAATGCGTGGGAAAGCCGATGTGGGGAATGATGACGGTGTGGCCGTTGATGATCATGGCAGGCGACAAATGGCTCAGGCCTGGGCAGCGCGCAGGTGGGAGACCGCAGCCCGCAGGGCCAGCAGGTAGCTCTCGGCGCCGAAGCCGGCGATCTGGCCCTTGGCGATGGGAGCGATCACGGAGTGGTGGCGGAATTCCTCGCGCGCATGGATGTTGGACATGTGCACCTCGAAGATGGGGCACTGGAGGATGGCCAGCGCGTCGCGGATGGCGTAGCTGTAGTGCGTCCAGGCGCCGGCGTTGATCAGCACGGCCTGGGTGCCGTCGCTGTGCGCCGCATGGATGCGTTCGCACATGGCACCTTCGAAGTTGGTCTGGAAGTTCTCGACCTTCGCGCCCAGCTCGCGGCCCAGGTCCAGCAGGCCCTGGTTGATCTGCTCCAGCGTGATGGTGCCGTACTGCGCAGGGTCACGCTTGCCGAACATGTTGAGGTTGACGCCGTTGAGCACGAGGACGTTCATGGTGAAGCTCTCCTGGGGTAAGTGAAGGGTCTTGGTCAGCGCAGTTCAACCACGCTGCCCGTGCGGGCGGCCTGCGCGATGGCCTCTGTCACGCGCAGGTTCTGCAGGCCGTCGCTCGCGCTGACCAGGGGCTGGGCCCTGCCGCGGATCACGTCGGCGAAATGTTCAATCTGGCGGGCCAGCGGGTCTTCGCGCACCAGGGCGACGCTGCCCACCTCGAAGGGCTTCCACCACGAGGCGGCCTCCCGGCTGGGGTAGGTCTTCAGGCGCATGGTGGGCATCGAGAGGCTGCCCAGCGTGCCGGTCAGCACGTAGCAGTCTTCGTCGGCGTAGCTGGGGTAGGCCGGATTTTCCTGGCTGGTCTGCTCCCAGCTGCGCGCGCAGGCCGCCGTGTCCGACAGCAGGAAGCTGCCGAGCACGCCGCCTTCAAAGCGCAGGTTGATGCTCACCGTGTCTTCCACGGCGAAGCCGCGCACCGCGTTCGAGGCGAAGGCCTGCACGGCCACGACCTCGCCGCAAAGCATGCGCAGGTTGTGGACCTCGTGGATCATGTTGATCAGGATGGGGCCGCCACCCGGCTGGCTGCGCCACGGGCCGGCTTCGAAGTAGGCGTCGGGCTTGACGAAGGTGGCGCTTCCCATCACGGCCACCAGCCGGCCGAGCTGGCCGCTTTGCACCACCTGCCGGGCCTGGGCCATGAGGGGGCTGTGCGCGCGGTGGTGGCCGATCAGCACCCGCGCACGCGCCGCTTGCGCGGCGCGCACCAGTTGCTCGCCCTCGGCCACGCTGGGCGCGATGGGCTTTTCCACCAGCACGCTCACGCCGGCTTCCAGGCACTGCAGCGCCTGCGGCACATGCAGGCCGTTGGGCGTGGCCAGGATCACACCGTCCGGGCGCTGCGCCTGGAGCAAGGCCTCCAGCGTGGCGAAGTGCGGCACACCTGCCTCGGCAGCCAGACCCGCACTGTCCGGCGCCGGGTCGGCGACGGCGCACAGGCTGGCGCTGGGGCTGGACCGCAGCAGGTCCATGTGGGTGCGGCCGATCAGGCCTGCGCCGGCAACGGCGATTCGAAGCTTGCTCATGGCAGGGCGTGGCAACAACGGGAAGACCTGCCGCCCGGGCGGTTCGGCAGGTCTGGGGCGTAGGCTGCTTACTTGCGAACCTTGGCCAGCGAGTCCTGCACTTCCTTGAGCAGGTCCTGGCCCACGTTCACGCCGTACTTGGCGGTCACCGGACGCACGCGGTCGCGGAACTTGGTGAGCTCGGCGGGCGACAGCTCGGACACCTGCATGCCGTTCTTCTTCATGTTGTCCAGGGCGGTGCTCACCTGGGCGCGGGCCTGCTGGCGCTGGAATTTGGCCGCTTCCTGGGCTGCGTCAGCAATGATCTTCTTCTGCGCGGCGTCCAGGCCGTCCCAGAACTTCTTGCTGATCA